>JAIPDI010000021.1 GCA_021737785.1 Deltaproteobacteria bacterium | reverse complement strand
ACTATCTGTCACTAAAAAGGGTCATATGGGACACGGTGCAGGCCGAAGTTTTGAAGAGTATGGAGATCGATGAATCCGTCCGGTAATAACGACCCGAACGCTGTTTTTGACTGCGCCGGGTATCCTGGCCCCCAACCCTTGGCCCCTCCGTCCCCCTTGGCCCCTCCGGTATCGGATAGCTCAAAGTCAGTTCAGATCAACTCTCCTGTATATTTCCCCCATACTGGCCTCCTCTTGGAACACCTCTCGGACATTCCAAGGCCACGAAGGTGGGCTCGGGGTAATGGGCTGGACGCTGCGGAGCCTCGAGGAATTTTCCATGATACGCTTCCTGCCGATCGATGAAGCCGTTGGTGCCGTGAATCCGATCCGATACCTGGATGTGGAAGTCGGGGGAGGCGGTGAATGCACGTCTGTCAAAGAGTTCGTGATCCCCCGCGCTATTCCGAGTCGTCCTTCTTTCTTCAAAGAAGATCTGTCAGGGTATTTGCCTTTTTATGGATTGTCCCGCAGGGTTTATGCACCCCGCTATCCAATCTTTGGGATTCCCCATCCGGAAACCTGTTCGGCAAGTTGCGCGATCCTTCCTGCGGGGTGACATGGACAAAGTAGATTTCATCAGCCAGGGCGGCAACCAATCTGTTTCGCTCGTCGGACAGTGCAGCAGTGAGCCGATGCTGCGACGGGTCAAAGGCCGAGAGGATCAAAATCCGGCCAGTGTCAATGCCCCTTCGCCATTCCTTTGGAACCCTCATCCCTTGAAGGCCTCGGGCAGGACAGATGATGATCGGCTGAACCCCACGCAACAAGATGTTCAGACATTCCTTCTCAATGGGCGAATGAAATCCGCTGATAATACATCTACCCTCATCCCGCCATTTTTGCGCCTGATCCATGGCCTTTAGAATGGCATGGCCCGGGCAGGTCTTGGAACAGAAAAGGGCGGTTTTGGGGACACTGAGCAGATCCAGTCTCCCGATGGCCCAGAGTCGGACCGGGGTGTCCCGGCCCAGGCGTTCTGTCAGTTGAACGGGGAAGGAAGGGCTGTTGTTATCGATGACTTGTAACGGGAGGTACATGGCCATGAAGGCTGTCCTTCATCGAACGTCCTTTTCGGGGAACTTCTCCACCATCTTTTCATTTTCGTTAATGATGATTATGCCATGGCCAAAGCGCCGGGCCTGTTCGCGCGCCTTTAAAGCGGCGCTGAAAACAAGGTTCATCCGGCAACGGCGTATTCCACAGCCCTTGGGTTTTCCATCCGCTTGGACGCGTCCAGTATCTCCATCCCCACGATATTGCCGACCTTGTCGAAATCGAGGATGATGCCTGGTCTCTCTTCGTCGCTTTCCTCAATCTTCGAATCGCTGAAAAGGATGCGCAGGACGTCTACCTCAGCGTCATAGGTTATTTTCATAACTGCCTCCAATACTTATCTGTTCTACTGGTTCTGTACACTGTGATCACCTTACCCGGCACGACGCTGTCGTCCACAATCACCCTTACAAGATAGTTCTTCCCTGTCCCAAAATCCATGATCGACTGGTAAGCCTTCGTGTCCCCGTATCCTTCAACGATCTGATCTGGTTTCTGCAAAATCGCCTCCACAGTATCGTCGGGTATCGCCCTGCGGTCCATTTCCTTCCTTGCATGTTTTGTGATTTCAAACTTCATAGGTCCTCTCATACGCCATTCGGGCAGGCCTTTCCACCAATCCAACCTTGTACACGGTCTTCCTGCTCGAGAACACGCCCAGATGCTTTCGGGGAACGATCTTGAACTTGAGGGCATTCTTTTAAGCGCATAACGGCCATATCCCATCTTGAAGCAATTGGCCGCCTCCCTGCCCATAAGGTAATTCATGTCATAGTTGATGATGAAATCCAGTTCCTCGTCGGTAAATCCGTACTGCTTTTAAGGCGTTACTGTTTCATCGCATAAGAACTCAAGTCGTTCTTGATATAGTATTTTGCGCCAAGTCTTGTTAAAAGCCTTTCCGCATCAAAAACAAATTTACCCCAGTCCACAGTCCGCTCATATTCTTTCATGTGGTTCAGTTTCCCCACCTTCCAGAAGTTCACATAGGGATGCGCCATGCGGATTACCGCTAGCGCCTGATCGGGATTGATAACCGGCTCAAGACTAACCCAAGTAAAAACCACTACTTCATGAGCGCTTTTCAAAACACTCAGCCGGTCGTCTACAGTCGAAGAACTCGGCTCCCAATCCTTGCGTGTAGCATCATCCGAAAAACAAAGAGTAATGCCTAATTGTGTACGGGCAGTCTTCATTAGCGCCATGTCCTCCAAGATCAGATCGGCGCATCCTTTGGTCAGAATCTGATTGTTCAAACGGTGTTTAGCGATAATTTCAAGGGACTGTCGCGTCAATCGCTCGGTTCGCTCAAGCGGCTGGTAAGGATCGCACAAAAAACAAAAAAGAATGGCGCGCTGATCACCCTGCAACCGCTGAGCATCCTTTTCGAGGCGTCTCAAAACATCCTTTCGTGGTTCAGCCTTTGCATGCCACTTTTCACCGGTTGTCCGCATGGTAGCAGGTGCATAGCAATAGCGACAGCCATGCGTACACCCGAGATAGAGATTGCATGCTAAGTCCGAATATTCTCGTGCTCTCCCTTTGGGTTCATATACAACATTCATGAAAGCTCCTCCCCAAAATGAGAAATCTTCTCTATTTCCGGTCTCTTCCATGCATCATAGGAAATATGCAAAGACTGTTTCGGCAATTTTTTGTCCTTACTCAGTAACACCAAAGCATTCCTTGCATGGCTTGCAAGCATACCATTTTGCAGGGCAAAAAGATAAACATCTTTATTTGTGGTTAGTTGATGTCCAAGCGATGATCATCAGAGTGATATATCCACCCGACTTAAATCTGACAGCTGGCTTGTTATAAATTTCGAACGGCAAGTAAGGCAGAATCGCGCGCTTTGTCCAGGCACTCTCTCACCGTTCGAGGCAGTCCCCTCATTCCTCTCCCCCGCCATCCGTCCCACGGCCCATCCGGTACTTGATGTCATAGTTTATGATGAAATCCAGTTCTTCGTCGGTAAAGCCATAATGCTTGGCAAGGACCTGGTCGATTCGATCTATGATGGGTTTGGACAGTTCCTAGTCAAACTCTTGAAACTCGCTATCACCTCTATGATTTAAAAACGAGTTACGCTGAAAGTCCTCCATAAGCGCGCTGAACAAACGCACTAACGCTTGACTGTTTGGGGATGAAAAGCAACCGGCAGGAAAAAGACGAACATCATCCAAAGTGAGGTTGCGGCAGTTTCCCGACGCGAAAAGCCAGAAGAAATATGTGGAACTACTAATTGTAGCCCCTAGAACACCGGCTGCCGTGCCGTCAACACATGTCAACTCACGAATGTGATGAATTGATCGGTCACCGGCTGGGGATCGAAAATATGGTAAGAAATCCAATATACGCACCCAGTAACCAGGTGTTCTGTGAAAGAATAGTCTATGCCCAACGCCGTATTTGAATGTTTTTCCAAATGGCTCCTGACTGTGTTTATTCACCTTCTCCAAAATTGTTGTCCCTAATTCACTTCCGCCTTTAAGGATTATATTGCTGCTGTGCGGCTTGGGAGCGTGACCATATTGCAGAAGCGCAAATAGATTAGAGCGTTCTTGTACATACCACTGGTGATACTTTGAGCTTATCATAGGAATTTTCTTCCTGTTCCCTTTTTGTGCCAGGTAAATTGTAAGTCGTTGCTCGACACCGTTGAATAGCTTGGCCGGTCTTATCGCGTAATGAGCTGTGTGTACGGAATCAAATGTCTCCGACAGGAAACCACGCCAAGTCTCCGTCTCTGATAAGCTTGCCGAGCCAATTGGCACAATAAGTCCAAGTCGGCTTCCGTTCAAACCCAAGATTCCGCAACGCTCACCGATTAATGCATATAGGTTGCGACAGCCTGTCGTGATGTATCCACTAATACCATAACGTCCTTGAGTTTTTGATATCTGAACATAGGGAGGATTCCCAATAATGACGTCGAATCCCCCATTCTTCATGATGCCGTAAAACTCCACGAACCAGTGGAAGGGTTGGTGGGACTTCAGCCAATTGGCATATTCGGCTTTCTTGGCATTTATTCCGTATTCACCAGCCAGGTGGCGGTTGAGTTCATCATTCAGGAGTTTGAGGCGGTCGCGCAGGGTCTGTTTTGCGTCGGCGAAATCCTTTGGGTTCATATCCGGGTCGGTCTGCATTCGGCGGAAGTGCTTGAAGGCGCGGTCCGCCAATTCAACTTTCTCTTCAAACCGTTCATACTCGCTGAGCACATCGCCGAATTGCAGTCTTGCCTGCGCCTGCTTACCGACGGGTTTCTCCTTGAAAACCGTCCGCACGTCATCTGCAGTGGCATAACCCACCAGGGTGTTTCCAGCCCGGATGTTGAAATCGATGTCCGGCAGGGGTTCGATGCCGAGGTTGTCTGCGCCAGGATCGGGTTCGATCTGGGCCACCAGCTTGAGGAAGAGGCGCAGCTTGCAGATCTCCACGGCCTCTTCCATGATGTCCACGCCGAAGAGGTTATAGAGGATGATGTTTTTGAAGATGTAGTAGCGCCGGTTGGGATGGGCCTCCACCTGTTTTAGGACCTTGCGAAAGTCGGAGAACTTCTCCGGTCTGTGTTTCTGGCTGGAGCGGTCCAGGTCTTCCACAAAGGCGGCCATCCGGTCCAGACAGGCCTCGTACAGGGGTTCCAGGATATTGAGGGCTGCAAAGAGAAAGGCCCCGGAACCGCAGGTGGGGTCAAGGATGGTGATGCCGTTTTGATACTTTTCATTTGATTTGTCAGGAACATGGCCGTTGATGGTTTGCCAGAAGGCCCGCAGCAGGTCCGGCCCTTCGCAACTTTCGATCACGTCCTGGGCGAACTGGCGAATATCTAAATTGAAGGTGATCAGATCGTTAATGTCTTTCACTTCGCCCTGTTGCAGCTTTTTTCGGATCTCAAGACACCGGTTTCTACGGTACACATATTCCCGCCAGGTCTCGGTCACCAGCCGGACCGGGTCATGGGCAGGGGCCTGCTGAAGGTTGTATCGCTTGTCAAACATGCGGGCCTTGGGGTCGTGCATGCCGGTCTGGACAAAATCGGGGAGGTCGGATTCCGGCAGGATGCTTCCGTCTTCTCTGATAACGCCGTGTTCGACCGCCTTGTACAGGTAGCGATCCGGATTGGTGGCAAGAAGCCCCCAGACCGTAAGGCCGCCGGGATTCTCAAAGGCGACCCTGCACCTGGAGCGGGCCGCGTCAAACAGGAAGGGGATCACGGTGTTCTTGCTGATGTATTCGGTGATGTCCTCCTTGGTGTAATAGGCTCCCATCTGTTTCTGATTGATGTATTTTTCAAAGATGTAGCCGAGCACGTCGGGGTTGATCTCATTGTCGGCCCTGAGAGGCCGTTCGTCCAGGTGCCACTGGTACTGATCAAAGTAGTCGAAGATTTTTTCAAAGGCCTCATCCGGTATCTGGATGTCGGGGTAGCGCTGCTCCACCGGGTGCCTTTCAAAAAAGCCGCCGTCAAAATAGGGGATCTTACCGAGGAGCTTTTCAAGCTCAGGCGTGCGCGTCTTTCCGCCGAGCCCTTCGTGGAACAAACGTAAGAGGAAGTAGCGATAAAAAGAGTAGAATCGGTCCTGGCCGTATTCTTTCTGCATCTGCCTAAGGCGACTGCGAAGGTAGTCTGTCTCGCCGTCCAGAAACCCTTTGCGCTGGATAAAATAGACGAACATGAGGCGGTTGAGCATGACCGAGGCATACCATTCAAGATCTGTTTTCTCGGTAATGCCGGCAACAAACTTGAGAAAGGCCCCATGCTCTTTTTTGAACCGGTCATAAAAGCGCTTGGTGACCCGCTCCACGTCAAATCCGGCCTTGGCCCGCCGGGTAACATCGCTCAGGGTGAGGGTTTCTTCCTCTTCCAGGGAAAAGGCAATGGCCTGAAGTTTCTGGATAAGGGCGTCGCCGGGCTGGGTCTTGTGCAAGGTGTGCTCCCGGCAGGCGGTCGGCTTGCCCGGCTCCCGTCTGACCCACTGCCAGACCTGGGTGGTCTGATCCGGATCCACAAAGATGATAAGATGCTCGTGGGCGGTTTTGGCGGCCTGACTTTCAATTTTGCGTCGGGTGGCATAATCGGGCAGGGTTTCGCCGGGCAGCGTGGGGCAGAGGTAGGAGACCATGCCGCGTTTTTGGGCCAGGGCCTCCAAACGGATCATCCGGCCGTCGATGGCCATGTCGAGGTGGGCGTCGTGCCGGTCCCAGCCTAATTCATCAACGAACATGGTACGGAAATCAAATGCCTTGAGCAATTGCCGGATGCGTTCAAAGTCAAGATGCATTGCCTTACAGGACTCTCCTTTTCAACTTTTCATAGAAAGACTCGCGAGATCCAATCATGTTGATGACAATCAACCCATCTTCCTCGAAGACTTCGTATACGATTCTGTAGGATTTGCCCTTGTGGGTCAGATGATAGGATCTGAGGCCCTTGAACACATAACCGAGTTCATGGGCTTGAAATGGATTTTCTCGAATGTTTTTGAAATGGATCGTCTTAAGATCATCTAAAAGGCCGTGAGGGAGCCTTTTCAGGTCGTTCTTCACGGCTTTGATGCTCTTGATCTCAAACATTTTTTAGCTGTCCCTAAAAAGGTCCTCTTCTCTTATTAACTCGCCTCTTTGCATCTCCAACATGACATCCTTCCTTCTTTTCAAAAGCTCATCGGAAAGCTCCTTGTCCGCAAGGATCGCAAGGGTTTCTTTTTCCTGCTCAGTCAAATCTCGTATAGCCTCCAGTATTTCAAGAGGCGTCTGAATCCTCTTTGTTTGCGTTTTCATAACAGAACCCCCTGTTTTGAATCCCTTTCTATTGTCTCTCTTGGGTATGTTACCATGCCCTAAGGCATTCGGCTATGGTTTGTTTTTCCCGATCAGCCCCATGGAGCAGATAATGCGCGGCTCGCCGTCCTCTTCTTCGTCTTCATGGATGATGCAGAGCCGGCCCTCCGCGCGAAGGAGGAGCACCAGATCGGCAAGCTGTTGGTCGTTGATGCCGGCCTTGAGCTGGCGGTTTAAGGTGTCGATCGCCACGGGCCGCAGGGGGTAACGGTAGATTTCATCAAGGCTTTTGTTGAGTTCGGCAAAAGTAGATTCAAAGAGGGTGCCCTCCCATTCCTGGATGAAATGCTTCAGCCGCTCATAGGTTCGGAACCGGGCACCCCGAGGGCTTCCAAGCTGGCCGCCGATCCGCTTTTCTTCGCGGACAATGTGCTCGACCCCGGCCCGGACCAGTTCGTGGTGTCTGTCATGCCTCGGGAGGGCGGGCGTTGTGGGCTCGCAGGCAGCGGCGCGGAGGATCTCAATCTGGGATTCGGTAATGCTTTTCCCTGTGGGGTCCACATAGGCCAGGGCGTCGTTGCCCTCGGCCGTGCGCATGTAAACCAGGACCCCTTCAGGCCTGTCGGGCAGCGCAACATGGCCTCGGGTGGCATAGACCACGTCGGGAAGGGCCTCGATCCGACGTCTTAGATGGGGATCCTGATCCACTGAGTTCTTCCAGATCTGATAGGCCTGCGACGCCAGGTCCACATCGGCGTCATCGTCGCCATCCAGGATGCCGGATCTCTCTGTAAACAAATCCCGGACCACCTGCTCGTCGCTCTGATCTTCAAAGAATGCCTCATCGCTCCCCACCACTTCTTGGTTTTCGCGCAACCGGTTTCGAACACGGCTGCGAAGCCGGATGATCCGCTCCACGCCCTCGGCAGTGAAAAACGAGTAGCAGAGGATTTCCTCGGCGCTCTGGCCGATCCGGTCCACACGGCCGGCCCGCTGGATCAGGCGGATGATGGCCCAGGGGAGATCGTAGTTCACCACAACCGCGCAATCCTGCAGGTTTTGTCCTTCCGAAAGGATGTCAGTAGCGACCAAGACGCGGAGTTCTTCATCAGACCGGATGCGGTCCTGTTTTTTGTTGCTGACAGGGCTGAAACGCCAGGCCAGGGCCGTTGGATTGGGGGTGTCGCCGCATACGCCGGAAAGCCTCTTGATACCGCGCAACTGGGTTTCCAGGTAGTGAACCGTGTCAGCGAACTGGGTAAACACAAGGACCTTGTCCGAGGGATGCTTTTCGGTCAACAGCTCCACGAGTGCGGCCAGCTTAGCGTCGCGGCCCGGATTCCAATCGCCGTTAATCTCCAGGATGCCCACCAGTTTTCGGGCGTCGGCGTGGAGATCTCTGGACAAGGCCTTTATAAAAAGGTTCGGCCGCAGCCATTTGAACCGGCGCGTGTATTTCCGCTCATACAGCCCATAGATTTCTGCGGCCCGTTGACGAAAGTCGGCCTCGGTACGAAGGGATTCATTTTGACCGGCCCTCTCATTGCTGCTGTCTTCATCCTCAAAAAGGTCTTCGGTTGCCTCGTCCCTGTCCTCATCGGAAAAGCGCGTATCCAGCATTTCCGCATCCTGAGAACCGATTGGCAAAGACAAATTGTTCTCAATGGCATGAAGGAAGATAAAATTGCGCAAGACATGCCGTTCCACGGACTGGATGAAGGCCATGCCCGAGCTTTCCAGGCGTTTAAAGAGATTGGTGCGACAGAAGCCCATGAGGCGTTTTCCGGCGCGAGAAAGGTCCTGAAGCTGGCGCTGTTCTGCCGGTGTAGGCGGGTTGTCCAGGTTTGGGGCAATGTAGTTGCCCAGTCCATAACGGGGAAGTGCCAGATCATTGATGGCATCCACAACCTGGTCTGAGTAGAGCCGGGCATATTGATCCTCCGGATTTGCATCATCTACCTGAAACCGGATCGTGCGGGGCGTACGCGTGGGGAAATAGGAACGCCGACCGTCAGGGAACTCCAGATACCGGCGCTGGTCGCTGTCATTTGTTTTGGCATAGTTTTCCTGGATAAAGGAACGGGTGCGGCGAATCAGATAGAGCCTCATGAGATCGCGCCAGTCATCGCGGTGTTCGCTGTTTTCAAAGGCGGCCAGGGTCCTTGGCGAGCACTGGTGTCTCCGTAAGAATTCGGTCTCGGACATGCCGCGCAGGTACTGTTCAGGGCGGATGCCGATATCCAAATCCTCTTCCACGAACAGGCGCAACTGGTTCGACAAGTCCAGATAAGTTTTGTTGTAAGGCGTCGCGGTCAGCAAGACGACCCGGCTGTCATTTTCCTTGATATATTCCTGTACAGCACGGTAGGCGAGGCCTTCCCGGTTTCGCAGGTTGTGGCTCTCGTCGATCACCACCAGCTGGTAGCGTCGCTCATCGGGGAGATCCCTGATCGCCCGGCTGATGGAGAGGACCTTTCCCCTGAGACCGTATTGCTGGCGATAATCCTCCCACATGGGCACGAGGTTTTTGGGGCAGATAATCAAGGGGCGCATGCCGTAATCATCTTCGAAGATGCGGGCCAGGGCGGTTGCCATCAATGTCTTCCCCAGGCCCACCACGTCGCCGATAAGAACGCCATGTCTCTTGTTGACGTGATGCGCGGCAATCCTGACGGCCGCCTCCTGAAACTCCAGGAGGTGTTCCTGGAACTCGCGGGGGATGCAAAACTCGGACAGGCCGGCACGCGCCTCTTCAGCCAGGTGATAGGCCATTTTGATGTAAATATGGTACGGGGGGACCAGCTCTTCCCGGGCCCAGCTCTCTTCGATGATCTGGACGAGTTCCTTTGAAATATCAATGCAGAAACGGTCGTTCCATCGATGGTCAAACCACCGGGCAAGTTTTTGGGTGGCATCGTGATCCAGAACGTCCACATTCAACTCACCCTGGCCTGCCAGGCCCGCCATGGTGAGGTTGCTGCTCCCGAGATAGCCGACAATGGGATTGATGGGGTCGGACCGAAACAGGAGGTACAGCTTGGGGGGTCGGACCGAAACAGGAGGTACAGCTTGGCGTGAAGGGGATGTCGCAAGAAGAGCTTGGCGATAACCCTCTTTTCTTTGAGCCTTTTGGCCAAACGGCGCAACCCGGCTTCGTCTTCATTGTTGGGGGCGCCAAAGGTCAACTGACGGCGAAATTCCTCGGCGAGCTGCTTCTTGAGCCGGATGGCGGATTGATTGTCCATACCCTGGTCCCGGGACATGCGGCTCAGGACTTCACGGAGTTGATCCTGTGGCGGCTTCTGCATCCCCACCAGTAGCCTGCATGCGCCATCCGTCTCCGACCACTGCGCGATATGTCTATCCAGTTCCTTCCAGCCACGGAGATTGAAATAGCCGACGCAGAAATCAGCCCTGTCAGAGAGGCGCAAGGCGCCTTGAAGCGCCGGAAGGAGGGCTTGCTCGATATTGTCGAAAACTTGGGGCATTGTTAGCCTTTCCTGTGCAACAATGCAAGATTTACGACACGTTAGTGACTTTGTTGACTTGTACCAGACCTGGAGCCACATGCCGCAGTCGTGCTTTCATCGGAATCTCAAAAAGCAAAACCCCGCTTCCATCTGACTGGAATGACGGGGCTCTTGTTATATTTCAGGCCATTTCAAATCCTCCTGCCCCTGCCCGGGCTGAAAAAAGGACGCCGGGTGGATGTTGACTGCCGTGTGTTATGTATTCCCAACTGCTGAATTAGTCAAGGGAAACTGGATGCTGGTCGCTGAATGCTAGATGCTGGATCTGGATACGCACCCCCTTGCCGCCTCACCTTCCGTCCTCTATCCACCAAACTCACCAAATTCACGAAACTGGACCTGTCCGCCACCTGGGCCTTGTGCGAGAAGTGGCGAACCAGGCCGAAGCGCACGCGGTCGGCCACCGGGTTGCGGAAGAAAGGGCTTCCGCAGAGATATAACTGTTCACTTTTTATCTTTTTTGCCATATCTCGGTTTCGGCTCATCGACTTCAAAACCTATCCGTTTTCTCGAGGGATCGGGCGGCGCTGCAAGCTGCTGAATGGCCTCAAAGACAATCCTGAACCGCTCATCATAATTCATTTCCATTTCTTCCAGCTTACGGGCAAGCCGCTCATGGGAAACGAGCATTTGACGGAGCCTGACAAAGGCACGAATAATGGCGATATTCACCTCGATCGCACGTTCGCTTTTCAGAACACTCGACAGCATCGCCACACCGTGCTCCGTGAAGGCCATGGGCGCATATCTTAAACCCATCTTGTCACCACTGGAGGTCACAAATTGTGATCTCCAATTCTCAAATTCATCTTTCGTGAGTTCTAACATGAAATCCGGAGGGAACCGCCTGAGATTTCTTTTTACCGCCTGCTTCAATACCCTTGTTTCCACCCCATACAGCGCCGCCACATCTCTATCCAGAAGAACCTTTTCCCCTCGCAACCAAATTATTTTGCTGATAATTGATTCAATGGGAACAATGTCTGTCATACTTGCTCCTTACGTCTATTTGAAGTGGCTGTCAGCCCATATTCACGACCTTTTTTGATTAATCTTGTCGCAGAATACAGTCGGGGCGCTTCCCATCCTCCAATGGCCAAAAATACAAAACCCCGCTTCCATTTGACTGGAATAACGGGGTTTTTGTGATATTTCAGGTCATTTCCAATCCTCATGCCGCATCAGGGACGGAAGAAGAAAGCCGGGTCGGTGTTGACTGCCGAATGTTATGTAGCCCCAACTGCTGAATTAGTCAAGGGAAAGCGGAGCCTAGCTGATGGCTGATGGTTCATAGGGGAATTTTGGAAGGGGCACCTGACCTTCTCACCTTCTCATCTTCTCACCCTCTGCCCGGTTAACGGTTGTCGGGTTTCGCTCTACCCGGGGACAGTGTGTCCAATCATGCCTTTCGTCCAGTTTGATGTCATTGACGCATGGCATCTGAAACTTCCTGTCGGCAGGTCTCGGCGATCCACTGGTTGATGCTTTTGTTTTGTCTTTTCGCCTCAAGAGAGATGGCACAATGAAGTTCCGAAGGGATTCGCAGAACAAACCGGCCGGAGAATGGCTTTTCCGGTTCCTTGCCAATCTCACGGCAGGTTTCCAGATAATCGTCAATTGCTTCATGAAAATCCTTTTCCAGTTCTGAAACCGAGGCCCCTTCAAAGCCGATGACGTCTGTTAATCCGAGAACGCGGCCATGAAAAATGCGGCCTTCAGCATCAAATTGGACGTTTCCCGTGTATCCTTTGTATTTAAGCGTGTTTTTCGTCATGACCCTCTCCTGCAATCTTCAAAAAATCTCTGACAAGTTCGACGGCGTATTTACCCAATTCCTTTCGGGGATGGGGTTTATGCATGTTCAGAACATGATTTCTCAAGACAACGCGTATCCTTGAACCGCTTCCTTCTCGGATATCGGCACCGAGCGCCCCGAGCAGCGATTGGATCTCGGTCCATGCTATGTCGGCACGGGTAGGACGTTCGAAAATTTTCTCAAGCGATCTCCTCTGTCTTTTGTTCATGGCTCTAAGATACTACTTTTGATATCATTCTTCAAATGCAAAGAGACTCTCCCTCTTAACCAGGCAAACCTAACGGCATCGCGCCACAGCCGAGGATTTAATCTCGGAGAGGTGGTCGCAAATTGCAACCACCTCGGCCTTTTCAACTGCCTCACCAACCACGAATATCCCTATCCATACGAATATCAGATCGTTTTTTGCAGCACATATCCGAGCCAGATGTCGGTGTCGCGGACCTTGGAGACGTCACGCGAAAAATCCATGACCGCGAGGTTCAGATCTGCGAATATCTGTCGGAGATCCTGGTCCTGCCACAGGTAGAAGGTACGGCCGTGGGATGTTTCTGTCAGGTTTCGGCCCTCTTTGAGGGTAATGAGGGCGTGGCCGGCCGGACGAAGTGCCTTTAGAATATGCTCAAACCGCTCATGCGCAACATGGACCAGGGCGCCCACTAGCAATAGGGAATCGAACGAGAGAGCGGAAAAATCATATGTCTCAAAGTCGACCTCCAGGACCGGACAACCGGAGTGGTTGCGGGCCATAGCGGCTATGGTCGGAGACTGCTCCAGCCCCATGGGCCTGAACCCCCGCTCCTTGAACCACCGCATGTCACGGCCCGAACCGCACCCCACATCCAGGATGGTCGCTGAAGGGGGAAGCCTCTGTACAAGGGGATTGAGGAATGAAAAGGGGTCGATCCCAAAGGTCGATGCGTGGTATTCAAGGTAATTTTGCTCGTAATAGTCAACCATGGCTGGATGTTGAACGCTCGTTGCTGGATGCTGATTGCTTATTACAGTGGGGTTGAAAAAAGGACACCGGATAATGAAGCTTGTCTGAGGTTTCATAGTCGGCCATACAGGTAATGTCAACAGAAACATCCCGGATCCATGCCCGAATACCGTCGAAAAGCGGGCAGATAACCAGGGCTGCACCGATTTCCGACTCCTGGCAATTGACTCCCGGCTATCCTGCCATGCGGGATTGTCATATACGGTCACAAGGCTGGAGCTTTTTTTCGCAAAGATGCGTTTTGTCCACGGAACTCAACAACATCACGAAACGGGAAGAGGGCGTCATATTGTTTACGTTGGTTTTTAGCTTGCCCCTGCGGCCGTCGCCCGGTTTCAGAGGGTGTGGTCCATGAGGAATGCCAGGGGGAAGTCGCGAGAGACCGGGAAGCTGGCCTTGAGGATCGCATTCTTGTGGTTTCGGATTAGCCGCGCAAATACCAGGTTATCATGGGGGCTTCACCCACTAAAGAGAGGATATATTTTCCTTTAAGATATTGCTGGCCACTCTCTTCACGGGCACGTTGATCTTCCTGGCATATTCATTCAGGGCGTAGAATGTTTCCTGGTCGACCTCTATCTCGAATCTTCTGCGCCTGATATCGATGACCGCATCGACAGGTTCCAGATATTCTTCGTAGTCGGAGGTGCTGTGCGTGTCCCAGAATTCCCCTGCCTCGTCCTCGGACGCAAAAGCCTCGGGAAGCGGCTCACGTACTTGATGATCGTTGTCTTTCATAATAGTTCCTTTCTGCCGAATCCATATCCCGGGCGGAGATAGGTGAGGCTCTGTTTCCCTTCACACCAGCACCTCTTCCGCCTCTTCTCGGCAATCTGCCCTCTTGCGCGAGACCTCTTGTGGTTGCGGCCCCGCCGCGTTACCCTTATTGCGGTTTATAAATTTCCAGAATTTTACGCTCGGTTTCGCCCTCGATGCTGGCCGTAATTTCCACATAATCGGCAATGCTGGAATTCTTGAGTTTGTGGCGCAGAAGTTCATCCAGCTGAAAAATCCCCGCTGAATTGGCCAGGGAAATCGTCAATTTTACCGGACGATCCAGGCCTTTTTCAATCTCCACCGAATCCACGGCCCGGGCCGAGATGGAATGAATGTTGACCCGGCCGGTTTCAAAGGGGATGCGCGAACGGCCTTCGGTCATGTCCAGGGCATCGGCCACCTTGAGCACTCCGGCTTCGATGGTCAGACAGGTTTCCCCGGCGGCATGGCTGACAATGGCGTGCAACACCTCCGAGGTGATGGTGGTGAGATCAGGCTCTTCATAGATGTCCTTTAAGAGCTGACGGGCCTTGGAATAGGCCAGGAAAAGGCTGTATTGCTCGTGATGGGACCTGTGCACGGCGATTCCGATGTCATGGAGGCATGCGGCAAGGACCACGATAAGCTCCCCATCCTCTTGTTTCAGACCGTGATCTTTCACCACGCTGGGGGAGATGCCTCCCTTGGCCAGCAGTCGAAGCATTTTCAAGGCGGCATTGGCCACGATGCGGATATGGATTTCACCATGGTCGCTGATGCCGCCCCGATCCACGGCATTCACATTGGCGCACTTCCACAGTTGAAACAGTTCCGCATCTTCGTTGATTTGATGAACCAGCTGTTTCAGCTTCGGGTTCTTCCGGGTCAGGACAAAGAATTTCATCTCCTTTTTAGTCATTTGCCACCTCTCAAGAACCGCCTGCGGCTCACTCCCGGCGGGTCCGAACATTACCGATGCATTTCAGAAAGATCCCGGCAAGAGACGCCCGTGCAATCCGGATCATGCCGCCATCCGCTTCCCAATGGCCCTTGCCGCAAGCGTACCGCTGGCCGAGGCCTGAAGCAGGCCCCGGGTGATGCCCGCCCCGTCTCCCACCACGAAGAGGTTGTGGATGGCCGTCTCCATTTCAGCCGATATGTCCGCCCGGTTGGAGTAGAACTTCACTTCTACGCCATACAGGAGCGTATGCCGCGAATAGACCCCTGGGGCGATCCGGTCGAGGGCCTGGAGCATTTCAATAATGCTCAGGAGATGGCGGTAGGGAAAAACAAAACTCAAATCCCCCGGCGTGGCGTCGCTCAGGGTCGGCTTGGTGAGACAGCGGTCGATCCGCTTCGGGGTGCTGCGTCTCCCTGCCAGAAGATCCCCCAGCCGCTGGATAATGACGCCCCCGCCCAGCAGGTTCGCAAGTCTGGCGATATCCCGGCCATAGGCGATGGGGTCATCAAACGGCTCGGTAAAGAAGCTGCTCACCAGGATGGCAAAATTGGTGTTCTCGCTCCTTTTTTCAGCATAGCTGTGTCCGTTTACCGAGATGATGCCGTCGTTTTCTTCGGTCACCACCTCACCGTAGGGATTCATGCAAAAGGTCCGGACCTTCTCGTCAAAGGTTTTCGAATAGTGGACCAGTTTGGATTCATAGGTGGCGTCGGTAATCGTCTTGAGGACCGGGGCCGGGAGTTCCACGCGCACGCCGATGTCCACGGAAGTGGAACGGGTCCTCAGGCCCAGGGCCTCTGCCTGCTTTTTCATCCAGGGGGCCCCGGATCTGCCCGGTGCCACCACCACAAACCTCCCGTGGACACATTGACCGTCGACCAGCCGCACCCCCTGGACCCTTCCCTGGTCCACCAGGATGTCCCTGACCCCGGTTTGCGTACGTATCTCGACCCGCCCGGCCAGGGACGCCCGAAACCGCTCCAGTACAATCGGGCAGTTTTCAGTGCCGATATGCCGGATGCGGTTGGGTATCAGTTCAAGATCCGCCAGTTTGGCCTGATCGGCCAGGGCCTCCACCTGCACCCAGTCCTCGCCAAAGATGCGGTCCGGGGCCCCGTGCGCCACATACATCCCGTCTGTGTGCTCCAGCAGGCCCTGAAGGTCTCTCGGGCCGATGAAATCCCCCAAGACCCCTCCGATCTCTCTGGAAAGGGTCAGCTTTCCGTCGCTGAAGGCGCCGGCGCCGCCCCATCCGCAGAGCCGGTCCTCCACACTGTGGTGCCTGCGCAGGCTGAGATCTTTTCCTCTCTCAAGGAGAAGCACACGCGGAACCCCCATGTCTGCAAGGGTCAGTGCCGCAAAAATGCCTGCCGGGCCGGCCCCGACGATAATCACGTCATAGTCCATTTGCACTCCCCGGTGTCTGAAAGAAAAAAAGGGCCTTCCTGAGACAGAAGATCCCAGGGATATGCCATATCTCTTTTCGATCACCTGAAAAGATCTTAAACAAAACAGGCCGATCTTCAGCCCGGACTCGAACACATCCTGTCGGACACCATACCATGAAAAGCCTTTCTCCGTAAAGATCATGACCGGGGATTCGCGGCGCAGGATCCCGCGGCCCCGGGACATTCTTGACATGGGAACCGGAATCCCTTATAGTTGTCTCTGTAGACAAAGGATAAGATGCAAAGGTCAACGCCCCTTTCTTGTCACGTCCTCCAATAATAAGGCACCCCATGCAGCTCCCTGTCCCATCGGCAGTGGGAATGAAACAGCCAGGGGCAGTAGGGGGGAGGCCGAAACCGGGCACGCCCATCACCCATAATTTGACGTCTCGGAGCGATGACACCTCGTTGTCATCATGCATCTTTGGTATCGGTTGTCAGTGCTGTGGATCCGGAACAATGGCGCCGGGAATGATGCTTTTCATTCCTCTTGCCCATTCCTCCGGTATTCCACCATGTCCATACTTAAATCGGGGCCAGGCCCCATAAATTGTCAGTCATCTATGTCGGTTCATCACCATCCGGATATTGATACCCTGAAAGACTGGTTGGATACGGGCGCCGGGTCCATGGCCGTTGTCGGCCTCTCGGGCTCGGCGGAGGCCTATTTCTTCGCCCGGGTCCTGACCGGTCTCCACAGACCCTGCCTGGCCGTCCTTCCGGACAGAAAGGGCGCAGAACGGCTCTACAAGGCCCTTCAATTCTTCATGAGCGGCCCGGAGGCCGACGAGACCGCCTCGGACCTGAGGCTCCATCAGTTTTTCCCCTATGACATGTCTCCCCTGACCGGGCTCAGCCCGCACCGGGAGCTGATCACCCGACGAATCCGGGCCCTGTATGCCCTCACCTCCGACCCAAATCCGATTGTCGTCACCTCCATCGAGGCGCTCTGTTTCCGGATCATGCCCAAGGAATCGCTCCTCGATTCCCTCGAATACCTCGAACCCGGAGAGGAGGTGGACAGAGAGCGCTTTATCCGGCGGCTCGAAGTCAACGGCTATCTGCGGACCTCCCTGGTGGAAGACCGGGGAGATTACTCGGTACGGGGGGGCGTCATCGATATCTTCTCGCCCCTGTATCCCCTCCCGGTACGGCTGGAGTTCTGGGGAGACCGGCTCGAATCGATCCGTCAGTTCGATCCCGTCAGCCAGCGGTCGCAGGGCCCCTTGAACGAGATGATTCTCCTTCCTGCCTCGGAGGTCATCATGGACCAACCCAATGTTCAGCGGGCCAGATCCTTGGGAAGGCTTCCCGGATCCGAGCCCGGCGCAGGATTTCCGGGGCAGGAGGCCTGGCTCAATCATTTTTATTCACGTCTCGACACCCTCTTCCACTATCTCCCCCAAAATGGAGTTCTTTCCCTTTTTGATCCGTATCGCATGGAGTCAGAGGCCCGGAAGGCAGACAAGCGGTTTCAGAAGGACCAGGAGCGATTCAGGGAGGACGCCACAAAAAAAGGGGTCCCCTTCCCGGATCTGGAGGGGGTCTTTGTCCCGTTTCCGGAAATCGACCGGCAGTTTCAATCCCGTCAGAGGATGGGATTCAGCCAATTGAATCTGGAGGAAGGCCCCGCCCCTGACCATACGTTGATTATCCAGGGCCGTTTTCAGTTGGAAGGCGATCTGGAACTCAGGCTCACCGGGAGCGGCAGGGTTTCCATGGCCCCCTTTGCGCAAAAAGTCGCCTCGTGGCTCGCCGCCCGATCCAGGGTCGTTATCACCTGCAGCACCGAACAGCAGGCGAAGCGCTTAAAAGAGATCCTGGCCAACTACGATATCCAGGCGGAAAGAGTGGTCCGGGGATGGGACCAGATCCCCGCCCATGCCGGCTTGAGCCTGTGCCTGGGGAGGCTGGCAAAAGGCTTTGCCTGGCCGGATATCGGCCTCTATGTGGTCAGCGAAGATGACATCTTCGGGGCCAAGGCCGTCAAAGGACCATCCAAGAGACGGCCTCGAAAAGACGGCCTCTCGTGGTCCAGCTTCAGCCAGCTCAAGGCCGGGGATCTGGTGGTCCATGAGGAGCACGGCATCGGTCGGTATGGCGGGCTGGTGACCATGGAGATCGTCCGAAAGATGAATGACTTTGTCATTGTGGAATATGCCGACAACTCCAAGCTCTACATCCCCGCGGACCGGGTCAGCATCCTGCAGAAATATGCAGGGGCCGATGAAGCGCTTCCCAAACTGGACCAGTTGGGGGGAAACGCGTGGAATATTGTCAAACAAAAGGCCAAAAAATCGGTCCGGAAGATCGCCAGACAGCTTGTGGAACTCTATGCCCTCAGGAAATATCGAAACGGGTTCGCCTTTTCGCCTCCGGACAACTATTACCGCGAATTTGAGGCCACCTTTGAACATGAAGAAACCGATGACCAGATCAAGGCGATTGAAGATGTTCTTTCAGACCTCTGTTCAGAACGCCCCATGGACCGGCTGGTCTGCGGGGACGTCGGTTTCGGAAAGACGGAAATCGCGGTCCGGGCGGCGTTCAAGACGGTTTCAGATGGAAAACAAGTGGCCTTTCTGGTCCCCACCACGGTATTGGCGGAACAGCACTTCGAGACCTTTAAACAGCGGATGGCGCCCTTTTCCATCGAGGTGGGGGTGCTGAGCCGGTTCAAGACCAGACGCGAACAGGCGGAGACGGTGGGGAGACTCCGGTCAGGCAAGATCGACGTGGTGATCGGCACCCATCGGATACTTCAAAAGGATATCAAATTCGCAGACCTGGGGCTGATGATCATTGATGAGGAACAACGGTTCGGGGTCCGGCAGAAGGAGACCCTGAAAAAATACCGGGCACTGGTGGATGTGCTGGCGATCACGGCCACGCCGGTTCCCAGGACCCTTCAGATGTCCATGATCGGGGTCCGGGACCTGACCGTTATCGAGACGCCGCCCCAGGACAGGCAGGCCATCGAGACCTACCTGTCGCCCTATGATGAATCCCTGATCATCCGGGCCATCGAGTCGGAAATAGAGCGGGGCGGACAGACCTTTTTTGTGCACAACCGGGTGCGCACCATCGAGGTCACGGCCGATCGGTTGCGGAAGCTGGTTCCTCGGGCCCGCCTGGCCGTGGCCCACGGTCAGATGAAGTCAAGGGAGCTGGAGGAGACCATGCTGCGATTCCTTCATAAGGAAATCGATGTCCTGGTCTGCACCACCATCATCGAGTCGGGGCTGGATATCCCCTCGGCCAACACCATTATCATCAATCAGGCCGACCGCCTCGGCCTGGCCCAGATTTATCAATTAAGAGGCCGGGTGGGCCGGGCCAAGGAAAAGGCCTATGCCTATCTCATGATCTCCGACGGATCGGTCCTCACGAGGGACGCGGAAAAGCGGCTCAAGGCCTTAATGGATTTTTCCAATCTGGGGGCGGGGCTGCACCTGGCCATGCACGATCTGAGGATTCGCGGCGGCGGCAATATCCTCGGGTTTTCACAATCGGGACATATCTCGGCCATCGGATACGAACTCTATATCAAGCTCATCGAACGGGCCGTTGCCGAACTCAAGGGGAAAGAGTGGCAGGATGACATCAACCCGGAGATTAACATCGACATTCCCGCCTATCTTCCGGCGAGCTATGTGATGGACATGGATGTCCGGTTAAATCTCTACCGAAGGCTCTCCAGTCTCATCGACCCGTCTGAATTAAAGGAGATTATCGAGGAGATCAAAGACCGTTTCGGTCCCCCGCCGGAGGAGGTGGTTCATCTCTTCGGCCTGATGTCGCTCCGTCTCCTCCTGAAAAGGCTTCGGATCAGCAAACTGGATATGGGGTCCGACAGCCTGACCCTGACCCTTCCCGAAGATACGGCCATACACGCCGAAGATCTGGTCCGGCGCATACATGCCAGCCCGCGCAAGTATCGACTCCTGCCCGACAACAGGCTTAGAATCAGCGTTAAATCTTTCTCTTTTCCGGATGATCTTGATAAGGTGGCGAAGGAAATGGCCGCATTGGGCGTGGATGAAGACGGATGAAAGGGCGCGGGAATCCAGGAGACGGCAAAAAATGTATTTTATTTTTTCAGATTTGCTGTTAATCTTATAAATTCTGGTTAGTTCATCGCATGATCGCGACAGATGCAACAGGGTCGGTGGAAAATCCGTTCGGGGTTCCCATGTGACCGGGGATTCACCCGACCGCCAAGGAAGATTCAACTCGAATAACTGCCCCGGGATGGGGATGGGGACCGTCATGGGATGCATACGCCGCGGCCTTTATGGCCTTCTCATCTGAGCCCTCATTTTTCCGGTCGCCGGTTGCGGCCTGTTCGATCATGAACCGGATGCGGCCATAGAAATCGGTTCGATTCGACTGACGGCCGATGCCCTGAAAAGGGAGCTGGCAGTTATGTGTCCTGGAACGGCGCTGCCGGACAATGGCGCAGAAGAGATCAGGAACCGGATGGTCAGGCAACTCATCGACTATCTTCTCATTATTGAATTTGGAAGGAAAATGGGCATCGCGGTCACTGAGGCGGAATTCCAGGAAGAGCTGGCGGCGCTCAAGAAGGACTACACAGAAGCTGAATTTCGGGAAGCCTTATTGCGGGCCCATGTGGAACCGGATTCATGGGAATCCCGTCTGAAAACCCAACTCCTCTTCAGCAAGGTTGTCCGGGAGGTCTCCAAAGGCGTGGAGCCACCCAGCTATGAAGAGATAAAGGCCTATTTCCAGGAGCACAGGGATGAATTCAGATGCCCGGAGAGGGTGAAATTCCGTCAGATCGTCTGCGCGTCTCCGGAAGCGGCACAGCGGCTTAGGGCGCGTCTTACGGCCGGCGAAGACATGGGAGAACTGGCAAAAGCACATTCCACGGCCCCTGAGGCCGAAAATTACGGCGAGGTGGGATGGGTCGGTCGGGGCGATCTGATCGAATCCATGGAACATGTCCTTTTCTCGTTAGTGCCCGGAAAGGTCAGCCCGGTTGTCAAAACCCCTTTCGGGTATCATCTTTTTGAGGTGGTGGCCCATCGACCCGCCGGTCCCGGAGAGCTCATGGACGTCATGGATATCATCGAATCCAGACTGCTCCGGCAGCGGCAAGACCGCTTTTACGAAAAATGGTTGAAAAAACTGAGGGCTGAGTCTAAAGTCAGAGTTAATCAAGAAATCTTAAGTAAATTAAAACTATCTTAATCAGAAGGGTCCCTGCCCGGTTTTCCGCCTGGACAGGCCGGCACCAGGGAATGAAGAATGGAGCCCATGAATACATTACGAACCGTATCTCAATGGATGGTGGTTTTCGCCGCGACCCTGGTATTCGTCTCCCCTGTCCCGGCCGAGACCCAAAACAGGGTCGTCGCCATCGTCAACAATGAAGTGATCACCCTTTATGAGCTTAACGGAAAGATAAGGGAGCTTACCGGATTCTCCCCCAGGGAACTCAAAGAGAGATCTGAGGATATGTATATCGAGACCCGGCGAAAGGTTCTCAACGACCTCATCGACCAGAAAATCGCCCTTGAAAAAATCCGGGAATTGGAGATAACCGTATCGCCCGAAGAGGTGGATCAGGCGATTGAAAGGGTAAAAGCGGACAATCAGCTGGACCAGGAAGGCCTCCTTGCCCAACTGAAAGAACGGGGGACCTCCTATGAGGCCTACAGGAAATCGATCAAGACCGAGTTAGAGAGAATGCGGTTGATCAGCTATGAGGTCCAATCCAAGATCATGCTGAAGGAGGAAGATATTGAGAAGTACTACAAGGAGCACATTGATGAGTTTACCAGCGGGGGAAAGATCCGCCTGGCGCTCATTTTTCTCAGGCAAGCGGATCCGACGGACAAGGAAGAGGTCCGGAATCTGTATCAGAGGGCCCAAGACATCTATAAAATGATCGAAAACGGTGAGGATTTCGGCAACCTGGCGAGAAAATTTTCCAGTGGGCCCGGGGCCAAGGACGGCGGTGATCTCGGCACTTTCAAACTGTCGGAACTGAACCCGGAAATGGCCGAACAAATCAAGGGCCTCTCCGCTGGAGACGTGGCCAAGCCGATCATCAGACCCGAGGGCATTCAAATCATCAAGGTCGTAGAAAAGGACGCGGAAGGGGTCAAATCACTCGAACAGGTCCGGAATGCGATTCAATCCATCCTCTACCGTGAAGAGCTCGAGAGAAGATATTCCGCCTGGATCAGCGAGTTGAGGGACAAGGCATATACCAAGATCATTTTTTAATGCAGAAAACCGGGAACATAGATGGATACTGAGGAACGCCATCCCCTAAATTTAAACCACACCGATGCAGGCGAGGATTGGGAATTCCCCTCCGGCAAGGAACTCGGCCCCCTTTTGAAGGCCAAACGGAAAGAAGCGGGACTTACCCATGCCCAGATCTCCGAACGCCTTAAGATCAGTGCCCGTTTCCTTGAGGCATTGGAAAACGAGGATTGGGACCGTCTCCCTTCTCCCGCATTTATAAAAGGCTTTATCCGATCCTATGCCCGGGTCCTTGGATTGTCAGAAGAGGGTCTCATCGCCCTCTACCAGGAGACGGCCCCCCCTTCCCAGCCGATGCCGAGACCGCTTCAGGCAATGCCCAGGAAAAAAAGGGGGATTCTTTACCTTATACTGGTCTTTGTTGTCCTGGCCGGAGGATTTGTTGCCTATGAATGGTTGGAACGTCCGGGCCCCGGAGAGTTGACGACGCAACAGGAGCCCCCCCTTCCGGCAGAGGAGAGGTCGGATGCCGAACGGATAGATCCGGGCGGCCGGTTGCAATTGGAAAAGGAAGAAGCACCCCCGGATGAGATGCCGGGACCGTCCGCTCCCCTTGAAACCGATACGGAGTCGCCCCAGGAGGTTCCGGCCCCGGCCCCCGGCCCTGAAGACACACGATCCATTGATCACCCCGATACACTTGCAGATGCCCCTCAGGAGACGGAGGAACCGGCAGCTCCTTCAGAAACAGCAAGTCTGCCGCCAGCTGAAACACCGGTCCCGGATACGGCCCCGGTCCCGGAAAACGACATGCCGCCTTTGATCCTGAAAGCCGATGTCAAGGAGCGGACCTGGGTCAGGGTGACCATAGACCAGGAAAAACCCAAGGAATATATCCTGGATCCTGAAAGCAATCCCCAATGGCGGGCCCATGAGGGGTTTGAATTGCTGATCGGCAACGCCGGGGGGATCGATCTTGAATTCAACGGCAGAAAGATGGAAAATCTGGGTAAACAGGGGCAGGTCATTCGACTGAGGCTTCCCTCAGAAGATGAAAGGAGCGTCTCAACAGACTAGTATGGAAAACGTCTTAGACATCTTTGAAGAACGGGGTTTTGTCGAGCAGATTACGGACAAATCCCTTGTCTCCCGGTTGCTGGAGGGGCGGGTCACCTGCTATATCGGCTTCGATCCCACTGCCAGGAGCTTCCATGCGGGAAGCCTCCTTCCTATTATGGCCCTGGTGCACATGCAGCGGGCGGGTCACCGGCCCATTGCGGTCATCGGGGGGGGAACCGCCCTGATTGGAGATCCCAGTGGAAAGACCGAGATGCGTCCCATTATCACCCGCGAAGAAATTCATGAAAATGCCGCCTATCTGAAAACACAGCTGGCCAGGTTCATCGATTTCAGTGAAGACAAGGCCCTCATGGTGAACAACGCCGACTGGCTGACGCGTCTCAATTACATCGATTTCTTAAGAGATATCGGCCGGCACTTCAGCGTCAACAGGATGTTGAGTGCGGAAAGCTACAGGGCCAGATTGGAGACAGGCCTCAATTTCATCGAATTCAACTACATGCTGTTGCAGGCCTATGATTTCTGGCATCTTTTCAAGTCGTACGACTGCCGCCTTCAGATGGGTGGAAACGACCAGTGGGGCAATATCCTGGCAGGGGCGGACCTTACCCGACGCATGGAAGGGGAGATCATACACGGTCTTACATTCCCTCTACTGACCACATCGTCAGGCATCAAGATGGGCAAGACGCACAAGGGGGCTGTCTGGCTGGACCCGGAATTGACCTCGCCTTATGAATACTATCAGTATTGGATCAATCAGGATGATCCGGATGTGGGACGGTTTCTGTCCCTCTTCACCCTCCTGCCGATGGACGAAATCCGCCGGTTGCGGAGGCTCGAAGGTGCGGATATTCGAAAGGCCAAGGAAGTCCTGGCATATGAGGCCACCCGACTGTGTCATGGGAAAGACGCGGCAGACCAGGCGCAGAAGGCCTCCAGGCAGTTATTCGGTCTTGATGCATCCGCCGCGTCTGAATCCGTACCGATTTACCGAATCAGCCGGAACCAGCTCGATAGCGGCATCCCTGCCTATATCCTTTTCGAGGATTCAGGCCTTTGCAAGACGCGGGGCGAGGCCCGCCGGCTGATCGTCCAGGGAGGCGGATATTTGAACGGATACAAGATCGAGACATTTGATCAGTTGGTCAACATCGAAGACTTTGAGGACAATTCCCTCCTCCTGAGGGCGGGGAAGAAACGGTACATGAAGGTGATTCTGGATTGAGGGATTACCTTTTTAAGATGACCACAAAAATTATATCGCCTGCGGGAATCCCCGTGGATGGGATGGATGGCAGCGTCTTTTTATGAAGGACCCCAAAAAGGCATACACACCCGAAGAGATGAAAGATTCGCCTGCGAAAAGGAAAAAAGAAAGGGTATTGCCCCCGTCTGTTCACCTCGCGGAAACCGCCCTGGTCCCCTTTGACCCGCTCCAGATTTACCTGATCGAGATAAAGCGGTATGACCTCCTTACGAGAGAGGAAGAGAGAGAACTGGCCATACGGGTCATGGAACAGAAGGATGACGAGGCCGCCTTCAAGCTCGTCACCGCCAATCTGAGACTGGTTGTAAAGATCGCCATGGATTTTCACCGGTACTGGACAAAAAATCTGCTGGACCTGATCCAGGAAGGGAACCTGGGCCTCCTCCAGGCAGTGAAAAAATTCGATCCCTATCGGGGGATAAAATTTTCCTACTATGCTTCGTTCTGGATCAAGGCCTATATCCTTAAGTTTATCATGGATAACTGGAAGTTGGTCAAAATTGGGACGACACAGAGCCAGCGCAAATTATTTTTCAACCTCGCAAAGGAACGGGACAAACTGATCGCCCAGGGCTTTGCCCCTGAACCCAGGCTGCTGGCCGAAAGGCTCGACGTCAAAGAAGAAGAAGTCGTTGAAATGACGCAACGTCTGGGTGGATGGGAGGTTTCCCTCAGTTCGCCCATGGGTGAAGATTCAAGAGAGGCCTTCGGGGCCTTCCTGCCCGACCCGAGGACACCCATAGACGATCAACTCTCAGAGATGGAAAATCGCGATCTCCTCATCAAGAGCCTGCGCGAATTCCGCAAAACCCTTTCGGGCAAAGAGGCCGACATATTTGACAATCGCATCATGGCGGAAAAGCCGTTGACGCTTCAGGATCTGGGGGACAAATACAATATTTCCCGCGAAAGGATCCGGCAGCTCCAGGAAAAAATCATCAATCAGATAAAGAAATGGCTGAAGGAAAAAATACCTAATTTCGACGAAGAGTTCGGGGATTTCCTGAAGTAATGGAGATCCGCTTCTCCACCCCGGCATTAACACGATACCCATTTGCCGAGGGGCGGTTGACGCCTCCCCGAGGTGGATGTCCACGAGGAAGAATGAAACCGTCTGCCGTACCCTCCACCAGAGATCGCACCAGCCCTCAACGGCCGTTCCTGAACAGGTTCTTGATAACGTGCCGGGTGGGTTTCCTCACTTTCCTGGGGGCCGTCTCCGCGTGTGCGCCGACACCCTCCACTATTTTGAAAGAAGCCCCCTCGGTTGAACAGACCGAAGAGGTGGTTCGGATCACGGAAAAAGATCAACTCCAGCAGGCCTACCGGGATTTTACCATGGCGGCCATCTCCTTGACCCGGGGAAATCTCGAAGAAGCCCGGACATACCTTGAATCCGCAATCCAGCAAGATCCCGACTCGGTTTATCTGCACCAGAAAATGGCGCTCCTTCTAAAAGAGCTGAGAGAGTACCCCGAGGCCCTGGCCTATGCTCAAAAGGCGGTCGATCTGGATCCTTCGGACGCCACGAGCATCACATTGACAGGGGATCTCTACGCGCTCACCGGCAATGATGACCTGGCAGTGGAACATTATCGGAAGATCCTTCACATGGAACCGGGGAACCAGCGCATCCGGCTCCTGTTGACCACCATACTGGTGAGAGAGCGGCAGCTCCAGGAGGCCCTTGATCACCTGGACATACTGATCGAACAAAATCCTGAACTGGTGGTGGCCCATTACTACCGCGGCCGTATCCATCTGGAAATGAATCGCTACAACGAGGCGGAAAAGGCATTGGGGGAGGCGTTGCGACTCAATGAAGGCCTGGAACCCGCCCTTTTTGACATGGCCACGCTGTATCAGATGACAGACAGAGAGGAAGATGCCGTCAGCACCTATCGGAAACTGGTGGAACTCTACCCGGACAATATCCCGGCCCGGGAAAGACTGGCGGTTTTATACCTGAAAATGGGCCTTCAAGAAGAATCCGAAGACCAGGCCAAAGAGATCCTGAAACACTCAACCCCGGGGGCGCCCGAGCGTCAGGCGCTTGGACTCATTTATCTGAGGCAGGGGAAGATTGAAGATTCCATAACAGAGCTGGAATTGATCGTCAATGCCTGGCCGGGTGACGATAAATCGAGGTACTACCTGGCCACTGCCTATGAAGAGAAAGGAGAGATCAAGAGCGCCCTGGAACACTTCAGAAAGATCCCTTCCGCTTCCCAATACTTTGTCAATGCCCAGATACACATCGCCCATCTTCTGACCACACAGGAAGAATTCGATGCGGCCATCGAGGTCATGGAAAAAGCCATATCACTGGAGCAGGACAGGATCGAACTCTATCTGATGCTTGCATCTGTTTACGAGGCCAAGGAGGCATACGACCAGGCCATCACCGTTATCCGGGAGGGGCTGAAATTAGACGGCCGCAATATCGACCTTATCTTCCGGCTGGGCGCGCTTCTGGATAAGAAAGGGGACAAGGAAGCAAGCATTGAACAGATGCGGAAGATCCTTGAAATCGATCCGAACCATGCGGACGCACTCAACTACATCGGGTATACCTATGCCGAAGAGGGGATCAGGCTGGACGAGGCAATGGCCCTCATTAAAAAGGCATTGGCAATTAGACCTGAGAGCGGGTACATCATGGACAGCCTCGGATGGGTGTATTACAAGAAGGGGATTTATGACAAGGCCGTTCTCCACCTTGAAAAGGCGGTACAACTCACACCCAATGATCCCACCATCCATGAGCATCTGGGTGACGTCTATTTCAAGAAACAGGATTATGAAAAAGCGCTCCGCTATTATATGAAGGCCCTCTCCTTGAACCCTGCACAGGAGAAACAAGTCAAAGAAAAGATAACCGAGGTGCAGGAGCTTTTGAAGCAAAAAAATTGACTTTCCTCAACCAAAAGACCCCCCTTTTTCTGGGGCTGCTTTGGGTAGCGGTGCTTCTCCTCTCAACCGGCTGCGCCCGGATGATGACCAGACCCCCATCGCCCCCCCTCGGCCACTCCCAGATTGCGGGCATCATATCGTCCTATAAGGAACAGGAAAGCGCCGTCCACACCCTCTTTTCTTCCGGAACCCTCACCATCGAGCGCCAGGGGACCCGATCAGAGGCAGAGGTTCTGATCGTCGCCCGTCGGGACCCCTCCAGCATCCGGATCGAGATCACCCATGCCTGGGGCCGCCCCCTCCTCCATATCCTGGTGGATGGCCCGCGCCTGGATGTCCTCTCTTTTTCTGAAAAGCGCCATTACCGAGGACGTCTCGGAAGCCCCCTCCTGTTGAAGCAACTCCCGTTCCCCCTCGATTCCGATCTCCTCTGGTCCCTCGCCAGGGCCTATCCGGTGCTGCCCCCTTTTCACCAGGCCCGCTCCGAAAAAGGCGACCGGATCACCTTGTCCGATAGACAGAACTCTGACATCCGGGTCATTGATCTCTATCCCGACAGCAGCCTCCCCCAAAGGGTCTGGTGGCGGCGACAAGGAGTTGCCATGTCGTTTTCCGATTTTGAGGAGGCGGGCAATTTAATATATGGAAGGGAAATCGGGTTAACCGATGCCAAGGACACGATTCGATTGACCCTCGAGATCAGGAAGATGGTCTTTAACCGCCCGGTTCCGGACTCCCTGTTCCAACAGGAAGCCCCTCGGGGATTTGAAGAGGTTCATCTCTAGCATCCGGCTTTTCAGGTGCTTCCACAATGCCGGGCGTCAGGCCCTGTTGCTTGATTCCTCACCCCCTCACGAAATGACCAGCGATTAAACCGATGACCGACATCTCTTTTATCATTGTCAACTGGAATACCAGAGACCTCCTCCTCGCATGTCTCGACTCTGTTTATAAGACCCTCAGGGGGATTCCCTTCGAGATCTGGCTGGTGGACAACGGATCCTCCGATGGGAGCGTTACCGCGGCCAAAGAGCGCTTTCCAGGCATTCATGTGATCGAAAACCCAGCCAACCTGGGCTTTGCAGCCGCCGTCAATCTCGCCCTTGAACGGTTGAAAGGACGCTACGCCGTGCTCCTCAATACCGACGCCGCCCTGACGGAGGGCGCTGTCAACCGGCTCTATGATTTCATGCAGGCCAACCCGATGGTGGGGATTGCCTGCGGCCAACTGTTGAACCGCGATGGATCCAGACAGAATTCCATCGCCAATTTTCCCTCCCTCCTCTCCCTGGCATCCAATGAGACCCTCCTTCGACTCCTTTTTCCCCGGAGGTTCCCCAGCAAAAGGCGGGAATACACCGGACCGATTGAAGTCGATTCCTGCATCGGCGCCTGTATGATGGTTCGAAAAGAGGCCGTCGATCGAGTGGGGCCCCTGGACGAACGATATTTCTTTTTTATGGAAGAAACCGACTGGGCGTATCGGATGAAGCGGGCCGGGTGGAAAATCTGTTTTGTTCCCTCAGCACGGATCTATCATGCCCAGGGAAAGAGCGCGGCCGCCAGGGCGGACGCCCGTATCCTCTTTTATCGATCCAGATACGTCTATTTTAAGAAGTGGCGACCGGGGTCCTATGCGCTCATCTGCGTGATTATCTTTTCCCGTCTGCTCATCAATACGGCCATTTCGCTCTTAGGCGTCGGCCTGACCCTCGGTCTGAAAAGGAATCTCAACAGGAGGCTCGTCATGTACGCTCAGTTGATTGCCTGGCACATGAAAGGATGTCCCTGAGAAGGGGCCATGTTGGTTGAAGGAAGCATAGTCCTGCCGGAACCGAAAGGCGGGGTCCTCCTTATCCAGTTGGGGGACATCGGCGATGTGGTCCTCACCATGCCCGCTATCAGGACCCTGCGCCGGCATTTCCCGGACAACGAGCTGACGGTGTGCGTCAGAGAACATGCGCGGGAACTGGCTGAAGACTGTCCATGGACAGATGGCGTCATCTCTGTGGACAAGCAGCGGCGCGGGTTACGCCGGGGTCTCGCCTACCATGCCCGATTCCTGAAGACCCTCCGTAACCCACGGTTTTCTCTGGCCATTGACCTCAGAACCGGGTCCCGGGGCGCCATCGCGGCCTTCCTTTCGGGGGCCCCGTACCGGATCGGCCGGTTTGCAGAAGAGGGCCCGTGGTGGCGGAACAATCTGTTTACCCATCTCGTGCGGCCTGTAAACGAGGCCATTCAATACGCCCCGGAACACAATCTCAATATCCTCGCACCATTCGGTTTATCAACGGGGGATCCCTTCCCGGCCCTGCATATACCGGAAAAGCGGAAAAAGAGGGCCCGGGTCGTTTTCAGGGAGGCCGGCATACCGGACCGGCGGCCCATCGCGGCCATCCATCCCTTTTCCCTGTGGCAGTACAAGGAATGGCAGCCGAGGGAATGGATTTCCCTCATGCGTCACCTCACCGGAACACGGGGGTTCTCCGTCATCGTCACAGGATCTTCAGCCGAACAGGCCCGCGCAGAAGCGCTGACAAAAGCGTTCAGGGGCCGGGCCTTCAATCTTGCGGGAAAGACCTCCATCGGAGAACTCCCTGCGATACTCCGGACATGCAGCCTGTTCGTGGGTGTGGATACCGCCGCCCTTCATATGGCCTGCGCCGTCAATGTTCCCACAATAGGGATATTCGGCCCATCGTCACCGCTCAGCTGGGCCCCCAGGGGGGAACGCCATTGCGTGGCCACCAAGGGGATGTGGTGTCAGCCCTGCCGCCAGAAGGGATGTCAGGGGACCGAAAAGAGCCGCTGTCTGGACGACCTGAAGGCGGAAGAGGTGATCTCCGTCGTGGAAACCCACCTGGAGCGCATCCTGCGGGAGCCGCAGAGGTAGAAAATCTGCTGAAAGGCATTACCGATGCAGGGGTGCTCTTTGGTTGACTCTTCAAGGGAATTTTGTCATTTCGGTCATGCAACCAAAGGGCGAAAAATGGGTGGCGCCTTCAGGCGTTGTTATCTGTGTCGGCGGGTGGGTCTTCCAGTGACTTAATGCTCACATCATGGTTCATATACGTCATCCCAACGCCGGCCTTTTATTCCCGGGACCAGTCCTTGCTATTGGGCATCTTCCATGATATACAACATGGGGAAGCGTCAGGCACAGAACCTCTCATATCTTTAAACTTTTGTGATTTCACATGAAGTGCACTGCGAAGGGGAATGGGTGCAACAGAAGATGACGGCCGGCAATCCCGCCTTGATCAGGACTGAATTGTGGACCCTGCACCTGTTAACCTTTAAATCCGCACAAAAAGGGAGATGATGTATGACCCGGGACCTAGTATCACATATTGATCGGTTGATTCAGCAAAGACCGGCCGCCAGGACCGCGCTGGCCCCTTTTCGGGAACTCGCCCTTCTCATGGCCCAGGCATCGCCCGGGGTCAAGCCGGTTCAGGTGAACCAGGGGATCAGGGAAATCCAGCAGCAGGAGGGGTTTCCCCTCTTCTCAAGAGAAGATCTCCCCCTTGATTTCGATTCAGCGGCCGACCTGCTGAAGGCGTTCCTGGTGCACCTGAGCCAAGCGGGGAGGGATGACGTAAAAGGGCTGAAAAAGGCCCTGAAACAGATCGAATCTGCGGACGACTGGGCGGAAAGACTGTTCCGGGGAATCCTGAGTCAGGATGAAAAGACCTTGACCGACATGGCAATAGAGGTGGATCTGGACCCCAATGTGCTGGCGTTTCTGGGAAAGACCGCCCTGCGGCCGTCCATTGAGCGATTTCGAGAAACAGCCGCAAAAGATATGGACAACACCGGATGGGACAAGGGCTACTGCCCCGTCTGCGGATCTCAGCCGGACATGGCCGGGTTTGAAAAGACCGGCAAGCGATACCTCCACTGCGAGCTGTGCGGCCAGGAATGGCCCTTTCCCCGGATTCAATGCCCTTTCTGCAGCACCACGGAACAGGAACGACTGGGATACTTCGAGGCCGAAGAGGAAGAGGGCTTTCGGGTTTATTTCTGCAGGGAATGCCTCAGGTATATCAAGACCATCGATAAGAAGACCTTTGAAGAGGCAGCCCCCCTCGAATTGGAAAATCTGGCCACGCTTCATTTGGATCTGCTGGCCCAGGAGAACGGGTTTAAATAAATGGGGGTTCACTGCATGAGACACCCCAGATAGAACCGGATGAGCGACACCTCTTCCCCATAGTCGTTGCCGGCATCCCCCTCCATGGCGGTCAGCAGGTTTTCAGATATGATTTTTGCCTCATGGATTCTGCCCGCTCCGGTCATCTTTTGAAAAAGGTAATCATAGATCCGTAAGCGGGCGGGAATGCTGCTGGCCGTGAATATGGAAACGACCCGGTCCCACTGTTCCTGGTCCGCCATATAGGCCATGGCGAGAGACCGGCCGGCCGCCCCATCATAGGGGTTGTCGTAGGCGATGGCGTAACCCAGACCCTTCTCTATATATTTTTTCAGGGTAAACGGGCTTTCAGGGGAACAGAAATAGCAAGGGGCCAGATACCCCTGGGACCGCATTCCATAGACATGCTCCAATCCTTCACCCTTCTCAACCATCCGACATAAGCGGGTCCCCTGATAGATCCTTCCGCCCACCGTATATTCATACCGTCTCAAAGGACCCGGCCCGTATCTTTTCATCTGTTCAATGGAATCCTCCACGGTCTCATAGGTTTCGCCGGGAAGGCCGAAGATCATGGACAGGGTGCAGGGGAGGCCGTGGTGTTCACACATCTCCAGGGTGTTCCGGATATCCCTCCGGCAATAGGAGGTATAATTCCGCTTCAGGACCGTATCGGAGAAGCTGTCGCAGGTCAGAATAATGGAAAACCCGGCTTCGGCCAGAAGCGCGGCAAAATCGGAATCAAAGGGCTTGGGCAAAAACTGCGAGGTGAAACCAAACCGCTCATGAAGGCCTTCCAGGATAATCCGTTGAATCAAACGGGTACAGTAGGTGAGATCCGGAAGATTGAATTCGGTGTCCACAAAAAATATCTCCCTGATCCCGGCATCCCCCTGGGACAGGGCCTTTAGTTCCGCGATGATCCGATCCATTTCCCTGAATACGATTTTCCCGGTCTCGATGATCGGCTCCACGCAGTAGCTGCACGTCTGATTGCACCCCCGCTTCACCTGCACCGGAAGACCGGTGGTCTCAAAGGCGAAGCGGAATCTCGCTTCCCGGATGCCTGAACCGGTGCCTTCGGCAAAACCAAAGGCATTCCGGGGATTGTGCCGGACACCTCCTTCATCCCTGTAGACGAGCCCGCTGACCCCCCGGATCCTTTCTCTGTCCGGAAAGGCATCCACAAACTGCCTGATCGGTTCTTCGCCCTCTCCTGTTATCCCGTATTCGATATCTAGGTATTCCAAAATCGCCTTGGGAGAGATGGTAAATCCCCCTCCCCCCGCAATGACAGGGATCCCGGGGGAATGCATCTTGAGGAAATCGACGATTTTCCGTATTTCCGGAAGGAAGTAAAAGGTCCTGAAATCTTTGCCGGCATAATCGCCGTGGGGTTCGCAGGAGAGGCAGGTGTCCAGGTTGCGTATGCCCAAGCCGATGATGTCCGGTCGGTTCTCTTCCAGGATATTCACCAGGTTTGTCTCCGGATCGGGCTCGGGCAGGAAGGGATATTCGAGGGTAACCCGATGCCCGTGCCAACGAAGATGATCGGCGATCAGATCCAGTCCAAAGGGATAGACCTGCTTGGTGAGATAATACCGGTCTGTGTACAGAAGCAGTATGTTTGCATTTTTCACGTTACTCCCCCCTGTCCCTCTGTCTCTGGGACCCCCCATGCCAGGTATTCAATACCCGGGGCGGCCGACGAGCGTAAACCATCCCTGATTTGATGTTTTGCGCCGGAGGCGGAAAAAGACCCCTCACACAAACGAGGCACTCAATCCATAAGACGCCAGCTTTTCCGCAGGGTGTCCCGCAAGCCCGGATTACGGAACACAGCATCTACTACCATGAACACCCCTTTCCCTACAACCCGTCTGAAACGCTCCGGTTTAAAGATACGACATCCTACGGGCCTTCATGTCGCAAGATTCCAACACATGCCTTATGTCAGGACTGACATAAATAACTTATTGATTTCTAAGCAAAAAAGTTGTTGACAACAAGATCTTTTTGGGTATTTAATCACATTCAGAAGTTACTTTCTCGCCATTTTAACATTTATACCGATTCTAAAATAAATTTTGCGTTAACGGAAAAGGTCATGCCGCAGTTTCCAATATTGCCGCGGGTCCATCCGCTGGTGTGTTCCAGACGCCCGCCTTCGGACCCGGGCATTTTGAATCAACCCAAAAACCTTAACCTGACAGAAGAAAGGAGGAGGCATGAACGTTACGCGTCGTGATTTCTTTAAGATCACCGGGGCTTCTGCCGCAGGCGTTGCGATCCTGGGATTAGGCCTTGATTTGAAGCCATTCAAATCTCACGCCCAGACCTTGAAACTTCGCTTTGCCAAGGAAACAACCAGCATCTGCTGCTATTGTGCGGTGGGCTGCGGCTTGATCTGCAGCACCGGGGAGGCAGGGGCAGGAAAAATCATCAACATCGAGGGAGATCCGGATCATCCGATCAATGAAGGGTCCCTCTGCGCCAAGGGAGCGGCCCTGAGTCAACTGGCCAACAATGACAGCCGGCTGACAACCCCGCTCTACCGTGCTCCTTACAGCACCCAGTGGCAGAAGGTATCCTGGGACTGGGCCCTCTGGACCATTGCCAAACGGATCAAAAAGACCCGGGACGAGAGCTTTGAGGAAAAGAACGGCAAGGGCCAGACGGTCAACCGCACCACGGCCATAGCGAATGTGGGGAGCGCTGCCCTGGATAATGAAGAATGCTGGCTCATCCAGGCCCTCATGCGGTCCCTCGGACTGGTTTACATCGAGCACCAGGCCCGTATCTGACACAGCGCCACTGTTGCGGCTCTGGCAGAGTCGTTCGGACGCGGCGCAATGACCAATCACTGGATCGATATCAAAAACAGCGACTGCATTCTCATTATGGGGTCCAATGCGGCCGCCAACCACCCCATCTCCTTTAAATGGGTGACCGAGGCCATGAAGAATGGCGCCAAGCTCATCAGCGTAGACCCCCGTTTCACCCAGACCTCTTCCAAGGCGGATTTTTACACCGCATTGCGATCAGGGACGGATATCGCCTTTCTGGGCGGCATGATCAAGTATATCCTCGACAACAACAAATATTTTACCGAGTATGTGGCCGAGTACACCAATGCGGGCTTTATTGTAACCGACGCCTTTAATTTTAATGACGGCCTTTTTTCAGGCTATGATCCCAAGGCGAAAAAGTACGACAAGAGCACCTGGGCCTTTGCAAAGGACGATAAAGGGATCCCCAAAAAGGATCGGTCGCTCCAGGATCCCAACTGTGTTCTCCAGTTGCTCAAGAAACACTACAGCCGGTATGACCTGGAAACCGTCTCAGCCATCACCGGGACCCCGAAAGAAGATCTCCAGGCCGTTTACGAGATGTACGCGGCCACCGGTCAGACAGGGAAGGCCGGAACCATCATGTACGCCATGGGGTGGACCCAGCATACGGTGGGGGTCCAGAATATCCGGACCATGGCCATGATTCAGCTGTTGCTGGGGAATATGGGGGTCGCCGGAGGCGGCGTCAATGCCCTGAGGGGGGAGTCCAATGTCCAGGGATCAACGGATCACTGCATCCTGTTTCATATCTGGCCTGGATATCTCAAGACTCCGAAGGCATCCCAGCCCACCCTGGCCGCCTATAATGAAAAGTATACGCCCAAGACCAACGATCCCTTGAGCGCCAACTGGTGGGGCAACTATTCGAAATACTCGGTCAGCCTTCTCAAGTCCTTTTTCGGGGACAAGGCCACTAAGGAGAATGATTTCGGGTACAACTGGCTTCCCAAGCTGGATGACGGCGTTACCTACTCATGGCTGGACCTCTTTGACGAAATGTATAAGGGAAAATTCAAAGGATTTTTTGCATGGGGTCAGAATCCGGCAGCCTCAGGGGCCAACGCCAACAAGAACCGCGAGGCCATGGCCAAGCTGGACTGGATGGTCAATGTCAATATCTTTGACAACGAGACCGGTTCGTTCTGGAAGGGCCCGGGCATGGACCCCAAAAAGATCAAGACAGAGGTCTTCATGCTCCCCTGTTCCGTCTCAGTGGAAAAGGAAGGGTCCATCACCAACAGCGGCCGCTGGATGCAGTGGCGGTACAAGGCGGCGAATCCGCCTGGCCAGGCCTGGTCGGACGGCGATATCCTGATGCAACTGGGGAAAAAGCTGAAATATCTCTACAAGCAGGACAAGGATGCGATTTTTCCCGAACCCATCGTCAATCTCAAGTGGGATTACACCAAGCACGGCGAGTTTGACGCCCATGCCATGGCCAAAGAGATCAACGGCTATTTCCTGAAGGATGTCACCATCAAAGGAACGCTCTACAAGAAGGGCGAACTCGTTCCGAGTTTTGCATTTCTCCAGAATGACGGCTCCACCAGCAGCGCCAACTGGCTTTACTGCAACTCCTATACCGGCAAGGGGAATATGGCCGCAAGGCGGGAGAGGGAGAAGTCCGGCATCGGTCTCAACCTGGGATGGTCCTGGTGCTGGCCGGTCAACCGCCGGATTATCTACAACCGCGCATCCGTAGACAAATATGGAAAGCCGTGGGACAAGGAACATCCGGTGATTGCCTGGGATCCCAATGCCGGCGGCGGAAAAGGCGGCTGGGTCGGCGATGTGCCGGACGGCGGATGGCCGCCCATGCTCAAGGCGGACGGCACCCCCAATCCCGCAACCAAGTATCCTTTTATTATGAAGCCGGAAGGGCATGCCCACGTGTTCGGCCCGGGGTTGGCGGACGGACCTTTCCCCGAACACTACGAACCGATGGAATGTCCGGTGGAAAAGAACCTTATTTCCGGCCAACTGGTCAACCCGGTGGCGCCGACGTATCAGACCAAAATGGATATCTATAAGTCGTGTGACCCCAAATATCCTTTTGTGGCCAGTACCTACCGGGTGTGTGAACATTGGCAGACCGGCATCATGACCCGCTGGCAGCCATGGCTGCTTGAGGCCCAGCCCCAGCTCTTTGTGGAGATGAGTCAGGAACTGGCCAAGATGCGGGGAATCAAGAACGGCGAAAAGGTGATCATTGAATCGGCCCGCGGCAAGCTCGAGGCCGTGGCCATGGTGACCATCCGATTCAGGCCCTTCACGATCCAGGGGACCACGGTCCACCAGGTCGGTCTCCCGTGGCATTTTGGATGGGTACATCCCAAGGAGGGCGGCGATTCCGCCAACCTGCTGACCCCGTCCACCGGCGATCCCAATACCAGGATCCCTGAAACCAAGGCCTTCATGGTCAATGTGAGAAAGGCATAAAGGAGGTGATCTGATGAGCGGAAAGGCGTTTTTTATTGACACTACAGTGTGTACGGCATGTAGAGGCTGTCAGATTGCCTGCAAGCAATGGAACCAGCTTCCGGCCACCAAGACCCAGCAATGGGGGAGCATGCAGAACCCCAAGGATCTCTCTTTCGAGACCTACAAGGTGGTCCGGTTCGAGGAACATATGGGGGCCAACAAGAAACCCGTATGGTATTTTTTCCCGGATCAGTGCAGGCATTGCGTGGAACCCCCCTGCAAAGAAATGGCGGACGATGAGGCCCCCGGCGGGATCATCATCGACAGCCATACCGGGGCGGTCCTCTATACCGATAAACTCAAGAAAATGGATGCACAGACAGTGATCGACTCGTGCCCCTTCAATATCCCGAGGGCCCAGGAGGGGACAGGGTATCTCTCCAAGTGCACCATGTGTGTGGACAGGGTTCATAACGGACTGTTGCCGGCCTGCGTCAAGACCTGCCCCACGGGGGCCATGAATTTTGGAGACAGGGACAAGATGGTCGAGTTGGCCAAAAAGCGTTTTGAAGAGGTGAAATCGAAATTCCCCAAGGCCACACTGACGGGCATTGACGATCTCAGGGCCTTTTATCTGTTGTCTGACGAGCCCAAGAAGTATTACACCTATGCCAAGGTGGATGCCCTGCCCGGCGGCATGAACAGGAAGATGGCCCTCAGGAAGATCGGGAAATCTCTCAAGGAGCTTTCCAGTGAGTGGACCATGATACACAAACTGGCCAGTTAGCCCGAACGGCCGGATCTCAGAGAGGAAAAGGGGCGCTTCGGCGTCCCTTTTCCGTCTCCGGGAATTGGCTCTTGAAAAGCAGCAAATCATTTTCTAATTGTTTCCATTCCGCTAAACTCATTATTCTGATATTATAACATTTAAACATTCCAATTGTGAGCGGAGCGAACTACGTTCGGATACACACCATGAAAAGATTCCTTGTCTGTATCGTAGGCATCTGGATGGGGTTCAGCGTCATTGCCGCCGCCCTGGCCGAAGACGGGCCCCGGAAGGGGACCCCCCTGCCGTCCATCACCCTCCCGGCGCCTGAGGATCCGGCCCATCAGCGCTACCTGGGTCTTTCAGAAGGCGACAGCTTTAATATTCCCCAGATAAAGGCCCAGGTGGTCATTATCGAGATCTTCAGCATGTACTGCCCCCATTGTCAGAGAGAAGCGCCGATGGTGAATCGCCTCTATGAAAAGATTGAGAACACCCCTTCGCTGAAGGATAAGATCAAACTCATCGGCATCGGTGCGGGCAATACCCGATTTGAGGTGGATATATTCAAAAAGAGGTATCAAATCCCCTTCCCCCTCTTTCCGGATGCTGATTTTGTCATACACAAGGCCTTCGGGGAAGTCCGGACGCCCTTTTTTGTGGGGGTCCGGGTAAACAGCGACGGAACAGACCGGGTGATCTATGCCAAGCTGGGGGGACTGGCAGGCGTCGATCACTTTTTAGGCCTGATGCTCAAAGAATCAGGGATCGATCAGGAGCAATGAGATGAAACAGATTACCTTTGCCCTCCTGCTGGGGTGTGTCGTGGTCTTAACCATGGGAACCGGCACATATGGACGATCGGATGCGTTTAAGGAAAACATCTATGACCCGGGACCTTTGAAACCGAATGACAGCGCCCTGAAGGTGAGGGTGGGAGAACAGGCCCCGGAGTTCTCCCTCCCCGCAGTCTCGGGAGAACAGGTCTCCCTGTCCCAATTCCGCGGAAAAAAGAACGTGGTGATCTCCTTTGTGCCTGCCGCATGGACGCCGGTTTGTTCAGACCAGTGGCCGGGATACAATATCGTGGAGGACCTCTTTGAGCAGCACGACGCGGTGCTTATCGGCATCACAGTGGATAATATCCCCTCGCTCTTTGCATGGACCCGCCAGATGGGAAAGCTGTGGTTCCCGGTGCTCTCGGACTTCTGGCCCCACGGCGCGGTGGCCGACAGATATGGCGTTCTGCGTTCCGACGGCATGTCCGAGAGGGCCCTCTTTGTCATCGACAGGGAGGGCGTCATCCAATACATCGATGTGCATGACATAAACCAGAGACCCCGTCTCGAGATCCTGATAGGAGAACTGGAGAAACTCTCCAGATAGACGGCAAAATCGGAACGGCGACTTTTTTCTTGACACCCTCCTCTATTCTTTATATTTTACACACCTGTTTCCGATGCATTGGGCCGCATGGTCAGGGAGAAGGTTTTCATATTTTTCCTGCCATACCAGGTTCATTCGCTCTGATTAACCTATCTCAAATAAAAAATATAATCTTGGGTAATACGGACTGGGTCTGATACCTTGAAGGGGAACCCCTAAGGATTGAACGCCAAGTGTCTGCCTGCCTGCGTCTGACGGCCGGGCGGCGCCATCATGTGAAGCTGTTGGGTTGGCCGATCAGCGGCGCAGGGAGAGGACGTCTCCCCACCCGCTGCGATTTGTGGTTTTTTCTGAATACATATTGTTAACCAGCATCAGGAGGTGCCGCATGAAAGAGGAAAAGGAGTTTTACGAAAGGCTTGAAAGGAAGGGAATCTCACGAAGGGATTTCATGAAGTTCTGCGGCGTGCTTACCGCTACCATGGGGCTGTCTTCATCGTTTATCCCTAAAGTTGCAGAGGTTTTCGCGGCGCCCAAACAGCGGCCGCCGGTCATCTGGCTCCACTTTGCCGAGTGTACGGGCTGCTCAGAGGCCGTGCTCCGGTCCATGTACCCCTGGATCGATGAACTGGTCATAGACATCCTCGATGTTGCCTACCATGAGACCATTATGGCCGCGTCCGGGACCCAGGCAGAAGATCTTCTCCACGCATCCGTCAAAAAATACGACGGCAAATTCATCTGCGTGGTGGAAGGGGCCATCGCCACCAAATACAACGGGGGCTATGGCAAGATCGGCGGTCGCACATTCCTGGAGATCGCCAAAGATGTATGCCCCAAGGCCGCTGCCGTCATCTGTATCGGCGCCTGCGCAACCTACGGAGGGATACAGGCCGCCAGTCCCAATCCCGGCGGATACAAAGGCGTCGGCGATGCGTTGGGGATCAAAACGGTCAATATCGCCGGTTGCCCGCCCAATCCCATCAACTTTGTCGGAACCGTCGTCAATTACCTTCTCTTAGGCAAGCTCCCGGCCCTGGATGATCTCGGGAGACCGCTCTTCGCCTATGGTAAAACCATTCATGATCAATGCCCCAGAAGATCCCATTTTGAGAATGGTGAATTCGTGGAGGAGTTCGGCTCCAAAGAGGCTGAGAAGGGCTATTGCCTGTACAAGATGGGCTGCAAAGGACCGGACACCTACAACAACTGCTCGATCGCCAAGTTCAACGACGGGACAAGCTGGCCGATTCAGGCAGGACATCCCTGTATCGGATGCAGTGAACCGGGGTTCTGGGACAAAATGACCCCCTTCTTCGAGGAAAGCGCATAGGTGCGGGCAGAGAATTGCGTCTTGAAAAACAACTCTTAAGAAAAGAGAGGAGATATCCATGGGCAAGAGAATTATCATTGATCCGATTACCCGAATAGAGGGTCACCTGCGCATTGAAGTGGAGGTGGAGGGCGGCAAGGTCAAGGATGCCTGGAGTTCAGGTCAGATGTTCCGGGGAATTGAAATTATATTGAGAGGACGGGATCCCCGTGATGCACCGCTGTTCACTCAGCGATCATGTGGCGTCTGCACCTACACCCATTATCTTGCATCGGTCAGGGCCGTGGAGGACGCGGTCGGCGTCCAGATCCCGGACAATGCGAGGATCATTCGAAATCTGCTCCATGGGGCGCAGTTTCAGCACGATCACATTGTTCATTTTTACGGTCTGTCCGCCCTGGACTGGGTCGATGTGGTCAACGCCCTGAAGGCAGACCCCCAGAAGACCGCGTCCCTCGCAGACAATGTGAGCAACGATTCCAAAGGGGGCACTGTCTACTTTAAGGAGGTCCAACAGAGGATCAAAACCTTTGTGGACAGCGGCCAGTTAGGCCCCTTTGCAAATGCCTACTGGGGCCATCCTGCCTACAAGCTCCCTCCGGAGGCCAATCTGATGGCAGCGGCCCACTATATCGAAGCCCTTCGCCTTCAGGCCAAGGCCGCCCGGATGCACGCCATATTCGGGGCCAAGAACCCCCATCTCCAGTCTCTGGCGGTGGGCGGTGTGACCTGCGTCAATGATCTCACGCCGGACCGTATTGCCGAGTTTCTCTATCTGTGGAAAGAGACCCAGGAGTTTGTGAAAAACGTTTATGTGCCGGATATTCTGGCGGTTGCACCCTTTTACAAGGACTGGGGCGCCATCGGAGGAACCACCAATTTTCTTGCCTGGGGGGAACTCCCCCAATCCGCCAAAGAACCCGAGAGCCTCTTTTTGCCCAGGGGCGTGATCATGAACCGGGATCTCAAAGGCGTCAAAATGGCCGCCCCTGAAAAGGTTACCGAACACGTGACCCGTTCATGGTACAATGGAAAGGATGCCAGACATCCTTATGATGGGGAGACCGATCCGATTGAAGGCGATCCCAAGTACGACACGGCCGACAAATACTCCTGGTTGAAGGCCCCCCGCTATGATGGCCAGCCATGCGAGGTCGGACCGCTGGCACGGATGCTGGTGGCCTATGGGTATGGAAAGAAGGAAGTAACAGAGCTGGTGAACGGCACCCTTCAGAAGCTTAACCTCCCTGCATCCGCCCTCTTCTCCACACTTGGGCGCACGGCTGCCCGAGCCCTGGAAACCGTAGTCATCGGCGATGCCATGGAACCATGGATCATGGAACTCGTGGGGAACCTCAAAAACGGAAATAACAAGACCTATACGTCCTGGACCATGCCCAAGACCGGCAAGGGCTGCGGCCTCAACGATGTGGCCAGGGGCTCTCTGGGTCACTGGGTGGAGATCGAGGACGGAAAGATCAAGAACTACCAGTACGTGGTGCCTTCCACCTGGAACCTGGGGCCGCGCTGCGAGGCCGGCAAACTGGGTCCTGTGGAGGAGGCGCTGGTCGGCACCCCGGTAGCAGACCCCAAGAACCCGCTGGAGATCATTCGTACCGTCCACTCATTTGATCCCTGCATCGCCTGCGCCGTACACGTCATCGACCCTCATTCCAACGAAGTCTATAAGGTCAAGGTACTGTAACCTCATGCACATAGACAGCCCTTCCGGCCCCTGCAGATCGCAGGGGCCGGAGGGCTGTTTTTGCAGGCAATAAAGAGGTACATGTGGTCATGGGGGATATGCCGATGCGCCTCCCTGAATGGTTGCGCCCCGAATCATGGCTCAGGCATATGGTATATCATCCCGGCCGGGTCATCCTCCTGACGGTACTTATCACCCTCCTCTTTGCTTCACACCTCCCTTCCCTCAGATTTGAGACATCCATCTATGACCTCACCATCGAGGATCTGCCCGAGACCCTGACATACCACCGGTTCAAGGAGACATTCGGCTGCGAAGAAATCATCCTGGTTGTGGCAAGAACAACAGGGGTTTTTGATCCTGAAACCTTCGACCGGATTGCACAGCTGGCCCAATCCCTTTCCCAAATCCATGGGGTGAAACGGGTCATCAGCCTTCCCGGCATCAAGAAGGACATGGACATCACAGACAGATGGCGTCTTACCGACTTCCAGGAGGTCGTGTCTGCCGTTGACCTCTTTCAGAGAAACCTGATATCCGACGACGGCAAAACCACGGCGATTACCCTTGTATTGGAGGATATTGATCAGAAGGAGCGGGTCATCCATGCGGTCAACGGCTTGATTGACGCGTATCAGAATGCATTTTCCCTCTATCAGGTGGGCATGCCGATTGTCTCATCGGCCCTGGCCCAATTCACCCAGCAAGACTTCTTGACCCTTCCCATCGCGACCTTCTTCCTGATTGCCACGGTTCTCTTCCTTCTTTTCCGAAACCTGCGCGGGATCCTGATCCCTTCGGGCACAGTGCTCATCAGCCTGATCTGGACCTTCGGTCTCATGGCCTGGACCGGGACTCCCCTGTCCCTGCTGACCATGATCGTACCGGTATTTCTGATCGCGGTGGGGACCGCCTACGCCATGTATATATTCCCGGAGTACTTTGATTCGGTGGAACAATCGGCCACCCCCCGGGAGGCGGCCGTCCGATGTTTCAGCCGGCTGGGATTTCCCACCTCCCTTGCCGTGGTCACCACCATTATAGGGTTAGGCTCTCTGCTGGTCAGCCAGGTCAACGATATCCGCCAATTTGCCGTATTTTCCTGCTTCGGCATCTTTTCGCTGCTCATTCTCCTCCTCACATTTGTGCCCGCGGTAATGGGTCTTCTCCCTTTCCCGAAGCGTTCTATGGTCTCCCCATCTTTCCAGAGCCGGGCCATGGATCGCCTCCTCTCGACCATTATCCACCTCAATCTGAAGCATCAGAAGATCACCCTCCCCCTGATCGTCGTCATCGGCGTCGTAGGGCTGATCGGCATGTCCCGCATACAGGTGGAGACCAATCCGGTTGAATTTTTTAAAAAGGATACGCCGGTGGCCCGACATTTTCACGATATCTACCAGGATATGGCCGGGAGTTTTCCTTTGAACGTGGTCCTTGCCGGCCGCCAAGACGGGTATTTTGAAGATCCAGAGAACCTGAAGAAGATCGAGAAGATACAAGAGTTTCTCAATTCCCTGCCGGGCGTGGACAAGACCATCTCCCTTGCGGACTACCTCAAGCTGGTCAATTACGCGGGCAACCAATACAATCCCACCTTCTATGTCCTGCCGGAGGCCCCCTTTGAGGTCCGCATGCTGATGAACAACTTCAAATCCATGTTAGGTCAGGAGATGCTGTTGCAATTCGCCTCCCCGGAATTTTCTCAGACCAATCTTATGCTGAGGACCCATATCTCCAGCTCCGTCGATTTTCTCACCACCGAGAAAAAAATTCGAGACTATCTCCACAGGACCTTTCCAGACGAAATGTCTTTCGAGGTGACAGGGTTCGGCATGGTCATCTCCCACAGCAGTCAGCTGATTTCAGAAGGCCAAGTCAAGAGCCTGGGGCTGACCCTTGTTCTCGTGTTTGCCATCATGTTCATGCTGTTCATGTCTTATAAGGTCGGGGCCATTGCACTTCTTCCCAACTGTTTTCCCATCGTCGTCACCTTCGGTATAATGGGATGGTTCGGGATCCCTCTTTCAATGGCGACCAGTCTGGTCGCCACCATCGCCATCGGCCTGGCCGTCGATGACACCATCCACTACTTGGTGGGGTATAACCGGGAATTCAAAGCAGAGCTCAATAAGGAAACGGCCCTGAGTAAGACCATTCGTCACCTGGGAAAGCCGATCCTGTTCACCACCTTCACGATAAGCCTCGGATTTTCCGTGTTGATGCTGTCCAATTTCAAGCCCACTGCCGTGTTCGGCCTCTTGATGATGATTACCATGGTCTCTGCCCTGGCGGCGGATCTCTTCCTTCTCCCTTCGCTCATGCTCCATGTGGAACTGGTAACCCTCTGGGATCTGCTCAAGCTTAAATTGGGAAAAGACCCACAGCAGGGGATACCCCTCTTCAAAGGTCTTTCCCGCACACAGGTCCATTATGTCTTGATGGCCGGAGCGTTAAAGGTGCATGAAAGGGGCGACCTCATTTTCAGAAAAGGGGAAGTCAGCGACTCCATGTATGCCATTATCTCGGGGGCGATGGAAGTGGTGGACCTCTCCGAGGCGGATCGGGATGGGGCTCAGGGGTTCAAACGGGTGATTTCCACCCTTGGAAGCGGAGATGTGGTCGGAGAGATGGGGATGATCCGCTCCTGCAAGCGATCTGCCACCGTCATTGCAACCGAAAGGACGGAACTTCTTCAAATCAACGACCGAATGATCAGACGTCTACAATGGTTGTACCCCCCCACGGCCCATCGGTTCTTTTTCAATCTCATGACCATCCTGTGCGACCGTCTGGAACATCTGACCAACACCTATTTGAAGGAGACGATCATCGACCGGCCGACCGGTCTCTACACTCGCAGTTTCTTTCTGACCATGCTGGAAAGGGAGATCGCCAGATCCCGCAGGCACAGGACCCCCATCTCTCTTTTTATCCTCACACTGGAGAATCTTTCAGATCTGAATGCCCGGTACAATCAGTGTGGAATTGACCATCTCATTGCAGAGGCCGGAAGACTTATCAAAGCGCATCTCAGAGAGGAGGACCTCCTCTGCCGTTACGACAGCAGCCAGTTTGCCGGGTTGCTTATCCATATTGATGGCGACACGGCCCGCGCCTTTTGCAGCCGGATGAACACTCTGATAAACCATATGCCTTTCCAGATTGAGGGCGAAACCGTTCACATCAGGGCCGCCTTCGGCGTCAGTTCCCTTTCTCCTGAATCAGACATGGAGGTGACGCCGTTGATTGCGTCTGCCTGGGACGCCCTCCGACAGGCACAACAGGCCTACCCGGACCAAGGAGAGGAGGCATGAGAAGGTGTCATGCAGAAATAACTTGCCAAAATAGAGGGTCCTGCGATATGCTTGAAATATTATGGAGATAAGAACGAATTCAGCAGACAGACATATCATGGTACTGGGTGTGGGGAACCTCTTGTTTACCGATGAGGGCGTAGGCATTCATGTGGTGCAGGCCCTTGTTGAGGAATATGCCTTTTCCAGCAACATATCCATAGAGGACGGCGGGGTTCTGGGTATCCGTCTCTTAGGAATTATTTCCGAGGCCGACGATCTCATCGTAGTGGATGCCATCCGAAACGGGGGATCACCCGGAAGCCTTTACCGGATCGAGGGGGATGCCATCCCTAACCGAATTCTTGCCAAAAATTCGCTGCATCAGGTGGATCTTCTGGAGGCGTTGACTCTCTGCCAGGCCCTTGACAGGGTTCCTGAAACCGTTATCATCGGCGTCGAGCCCCAGGATATCGAGACAATTGGTCTTGAACTGACGGCCCCGGTGCAGGAAAAGCTTGAATCTCTGAAGGAGATGACCCTTCGGGAACTTGATCGTCTCGGAGGCGGCTACGCTAGAAAAAGGGCCGAACTGTCATGTGCTTAGCCATCCCGGCGAGGATCACCAGGATAGATGACCGGATGGCGACCATCGACATGGAAGGCGCCCGGAGGGAAGTGAGTCTGCTCCTTCTCGAAGACGCCCGGGTAGGGGATTACGTGATTGTCCATGCGGGCTTTGCCATCCACAAAATCGATGAGGCGGAGGCCAACGAATCCTTGAAGGTGCTCCGGGAACTGGTATCCTTCATGGATGGTGAGCCCGGTTAGCGAGATATTTTCTTGACATCTGTGGTGCTATTTTACTATGATCTTGATCAAGGTTGTGGGGGGCCAATGGAAAATTTTATAAATAGACAAAAAGGAGGTGACAACGTCGATGAATAAGAAGCTTTTAGCCGCTTTACTTTCAGGTTTTCTGTTCCTCTCTGTGGGCGTCCTTGTAGCCGGTGATGTGCCTGATGAGCTGATGCTCGACGACAAGAGCTACGCAAAGGATATAAAAGGTCCTGTTAAATTCACGCACAAAAAGCACAGCGAGGATTACAAAGCTGCCTGCACAGATTGCCACCATGTGTACAAAGACGGCAAGAATGTGTGGAAGGAAGGGGATCCGGTACAGAAATGCAGCGAGTGCCATGATGCTGATAAAACAGAAGGAAAGGTGAAGAAGCTGAACCTTGCCTATCACTCAAACTGCAAAGACTGCCATAAGGCATTAGCCGAGGAAGGCAAACCCACCGGTCCTTTTAAGAAATGTAACGACTGCCACGAGGCAAAGGCAAAATAGGTGCCTCGATGTTTGATGGCCTTAAAAAAAAGCCGCCCCACCGGGTGCGGCTTTTTTGTTTCCTTCCGACGTACAAAAAAAGGCGTGGCCTCATCCGGTAGATTGGATAAGACCACGCCTCGAATACTGCCTCGGAAAACGGTCTATACTTCGGTCACAGTAATGGCATCGTGTTCGCATACCTCTATACAGCTTTCACATCCCAGACACTCTTCCGCATTGACCGGCACGGATTTGTCATCTATGATTTCATAGACATCCACCGGACAGACCTCAACGCATTCCTCACATCCTTCACACTTCTCCGGATCCACCACAACTTCGTAGCCCATATGTCTTAACCTCCTGAATGATAATTAAAAATCCTCAAATTAGTGCCTGTTGGCGGACGCCTCAAGACAGGATCTCCTTACCCATTCTTCACGAACCAGCGGTTACTTAACAGACAAAATTTTGACTGTCAAGCTTTTTTACTTTGGATAGGGCCCTTTTATGTGCCTTTTTTAAGCCCTGCCAGATCCTATTGAAAAGACCTCTCAAATAAAAGGGCCGATTACATCTCCGAATCGGCCCCAAGGTTAGAACGTCCTCTTGATCGGTTATGATGCGGCCACTTCCGTTTTCACGGAGGTCGCGACCTTGTACAAAATGGTCAACACAAAAAAGCCCGTTGCCAGGACCCCAATGGTAATCAGAACCTCCGGCGTTGTGGGCCAGTATTCCGTAACCGTGTGGAAAGGGTTGGGCGTAAAACCGGCGACGATGAGGCCCAGTCCCTTGTCGATCCAGGTGGCTGCAATCAGCACGGCGCAGGCCACGGCGAGCGTCCCCTCGTTCCTGCGGGTCGCAGGGACCACCAGCAGGATGAGGGAGATGACCGCGAATACGGCTGCCGCCCACATCCATGGCGCCAGGTTGCCGACCCCTTCCAGTCCCTTGAAGAGAAAGACAATCGGGTGCATATGCCCGGGGATCTGGCTGTAAAATGCCGTAAAGAGTTCCAGGAGGAAAAAGAAGACATTGATCAGCATGGCATAGGTTACAATACCGGCCAGGGTTCGAATCTGTTCTTTTCCCGGATCAAATTTTGTAACCTTCCTGACAATAAGGCACAGCAAGATCAAAAGCGCAGGACCTGCGCAAAACGCCGATGAGAGAAAGCGGGCGGCCATGATAGAGGTCAGCCAGTAATGTCTCCCCGGAAGACCGGCATACAGAAATGCCGTCACCGTATGGATGCTGAAGGCCCAGGGAATGGAGATATAGATCAGGACCTTGATCCATTTCTGGTAGTGGATCCCTTTCCGCTCTGCGGCCAGGACATTCCACCCGATGACAAGGTTGAGGAGCATATAGACGTTCAGGACGATCATATCCCAAAAGAGGATGGAATTGGGCGTGGGATAGAGGATCACGTTCATGATCCGGACCGGATTTCCCAGGTCCACAAACACGAACAACAGGCACATGATAATGGCCGACACTGCCAGGAATTCACCCAAGATCGTGATCCTGCCGAACGCCTTGTAATCATGGAGGTAATATGGCAAGACGACCATGACCCCGGAGGCCGCTACGCCAACAAAATAGGTGAGTTGGCCAATGTAGAGCCCCCACGACACATCCCTGCTCATCCCGGTTACCTTGAGGCCTTCAAAAAACTGATAGAACCAGCATCCCGTACCTATCCCCATCAACACAAGGAGAAAAACGAGCCACCCCCAGTATCCCTGACTTCCTTTCAGTGCCCTGTCAAGCATAATCACCTCATACGATATAGAATATATTAGGTTCGGTGCCCAGCTCGGCCTTGCGCCGGATCGTATAATGTTCCCTGAGCAGCTTTCTCACGTTTGACTCCGGATCGGCCAGGTCTCCGAACGTCATGGCATGCGCCTTGATCTTGTCGCAGGCCTCCACACATGCCGGCAGTTCGCCTCTCGCAATCCGTTCCACGCAGAAATCGCACTTCTCGACCACGCCCATGGACCTCTCCGGATAGTCCCTGTTGGTCGGAAACTCGGGATTCAACTCCTTGGGTGCCTTTCTGGGATCTCCCCAGTTGAAGCTTCTGGCACCGAACGGACAGGCCGCCATACAGAACCGGCATCCGATGCACCTGTGCATATCCATGCAGACGATGCCGTCCTCTTCTCTCTTGAAGGTCGCCTTTGTGGGACAGACCCTCACGCACGGTGGATTGAAACAGTGGTTGCATAGCAATATCACCGGCTGGTGCTTCAACCCTTCCGTGATATACGGATTGGGTTGATTCGGAAACGAATGTTCAAAGGACTCCTGCCAGATCCATTTGATGGCATGCTTCGGATTTCCCCAGTCGGGAACATTGTGTACCCGATGACAGGCATCCATGCAGGCCTTGCACCCGTCTTTCTCCTGGGCCTGCTTTTCAAGACATTTGCGGATGTCAATGACCATGGCCCACCGGGTTCCCTGGGTCAGCGGAATGCCCTCCATGGAGGCTTCCACTTCCCCGGGGGCGAATATATCAACAGCCGCCTTACCTCCAAGGCCGAACAGGGCGGCCATTCCGGCAATCTTGAGGAATTCTCTTCTGTCTACGCCCATTACTTTTTCTCCTCCGGCTGAATATGGCAGTCCCAGCAATAGGGGTCCACATCCACATAGTTGTGGCACTGCAGACAAAATTTGGAGTAGTTTGAATGGCACTCCAGGCAGGTGGTCTGAAGGCTCTTATAATATCGCTTTCCGTCAGGCGACCTGTAGTACCGCTCCCCATCGCGGACCACCGTGTGCCGCCACTCATCCAGCAGGGTAAAGTGGGACTCCCTCATATAGGTCACAGGCGCCACACATGCCTTGGCCTCCTTCGCCTTTGGTGTCAACTCCGGGACCGGGGCCTTGGCCGCCTTCCCTGCATTGTAAAAGAAAGGGGAGAGCAACAGACCAAGACCGATGATCAGGCCGACAATAATCTTACCGCCATCATACATCCTCTTCATCCTCCATTCCTGGGAGAGGTTCCCCACGCAGATCCGTGGTTCGCTTCTGTTCCCCCTCGAATACCAGGGCATTGGCAACCATCTCATGCACCCCGGTGACCTCTACGCCGGGCACCCAGTACCGCAACAGATCCGGAAATACCGCCCTGTCAATGGCGCATATGCACGACAGCATATTCACCCCATGTTTTTCGTGTACATATTTCACCGCATTGGCCCGGGGAAGGCCCCCGCGCATCCGCAGTTCCATGTCTTCACCCGCATTGAGCCCGGAACCGCTCCCGCAGCAGAAGGTCTGTTCCCGGATGGTCTCGGACGGCATCTCATAGAAATGATTGCACACGCTCTTAATCACGTATCTCGGTTCTTCGAAAAATCCCATCCCTCTGGCCGTGTTGCAGGAATCGTGGAATGTCACCACCAGATTGTCGTTCCGGCTCGGGTCCAGTTTGAGCTTGTTGTGTTTTATGAGATCCGCTGTAAACTCCACAAGGTGGACCATCTTGGTGGCTTTTGCATTTTCGAATTTGGTGCCGGTCAGGGGCGAGACCGGTTCTTCCAGAAAATCGGGAGGACCGTTGAAGGTATCCATATACTGATTCAGGACGCGCCACATATGTCCGCATTCACCGCCCAGTATCCATTTGACCCCCAGGCGCTTGGCCTCGGCGTACATCTTGGCATTGAGCCGTTTGGCCATCTCATGGGAGGTGAAATAGCCGAAGTTGCCCCCTTCCGACGCGTAGGTACTCCAGGTGATATCCAGACCAAGGGATTTCAGGTAATGAAAGAGCATCATGTAGCCCATGCAGGTGTAGGTCCCCGGGTCGGCGAAAACATCGCCCGAAGGCGTCACAAAGAGGATCTCGGCGCCTTTACGGTTCATGTCCTGCTCCATCCGGATCCCGGTGATGTCCTCGATTTCATCGGTGAAAAAATCCAGCATATCCTTATAGGCATGGGGCTGGATCCCCAGATGGTTTCCGGTCCGGTAGCAGTTGGCCACAGGCGCGGCGATCCAGTCGGTGTTGAGGCCCAGGAGATTTGTCAGTTCCCTGCCAAGGATGGTCACCTCGGCAGTATCAATCCCATAGGGGCAGAAGAGAGAGCAGCGCCGGCATTCGGAACACTGGTACAGATAGTACCACCACTCTTTGAGGACATCTTCGGTCAACTCCCGGCCGCCGCCGAATTTGCCTAAGAGTTTCCCGCCGGTCGTGAACTTTTTCCGGTAAACCGACCTGAGGAGTTCCGCTCTCAACACCGGCATATTCTTGGGATCGCCCGAACCGATAAAAAAATGGCACTTGTCGGCGCAGGCACCGCACCTGACGCAGATATCCATAAAGAGCTTGAGCGATCTAAACCGGTCCAGGCGATCCTTGAAGCCCTCCTCGATAATCTCCTTCCAGTTTTCAGGCAACTGCCAGTCCTCATCTGCGGGATTCCACTCCTTGGGAAAAGGCATCCCGACATATTCGAGGTTCTTCGGCTTGGACCCATAGCAAAAGATGCCTGGTTTCGGTTCCGCCGGCTTATCCATCCAGCCCTTTTCAAATAACGGCGACCGGTGATCTATCTTCGCGGTTTCTTCCGGTTTTGGGGTAGTTGCCATGGTTACTCCTTTTCTTCTGATCCTGCTGTTGCGTCGGCCCCTTTTTCTACGGGCAAACCGGCCTCAATCATATGCTCTCTGAACTCATCTTCGTATTCCTCATAGGTATGGGTCGGTACAGGATAACTCCAGGGATTCACATGCCTGACAAACCGGCTGTTATTGGAAAGATTTCTTGTCGGGCTGAGAAATACTCCGGCTAAATGCATCAGTTTGCTGAACGGAAAATAGGCGATTAACACACACAGGATGAACAGGTGTATAAAAAAAATAACCCCGATCCCTTCAGGGACGGTCGGGGAGAATTTGAACAGGCCGATGGCGAGTTCCTTTACCTTGGTTACGTCCACCCTGAACAGATAGCGCATAAGCATGCCGCTAAAACCGAGGGAAAGGATCAGAAAGAGGGGAAAATAGTCGGAAGGGAGGGAAATATAGCGCATCTGGGAATAGAGAATCCGTCTCACCAGGAGCCATGTCACCGCAGCCATGAGGAGCATATCCGTCAGATATACTCCGGGGAGTCCAAAGCCGTTGAACGGCGCCGCGCCCATCTGCATAAACCCATCAAGGTTCTGGAGGAGCGTCACGAAACCCGGGACCGGTTCCATAAAAAACCTGAAGTGCCTGATGAAAATGACCAAAAAAGAATAATGAAACAGGATGGCAGCCAGCCAGAGCCACTTCTCCCATTCATAGTCGATCTTGGGAACACCATCGACTCTCCGGTATTCGAGCCGGGTATTTCGGAAGAGAGAACGGAAGGTCAGCACCTCGAAGAGCATCCTCACAATCACCCCGCCCAGGCCCTTCGGGTTGTCGACCGGATTTCTCTTGATCCAGGGAAAAGACCATTCCTGCCCCGCAGTGGTCGGAATCCTGAACGGAACGGGCGACCGGCCCCAGTCAATGACCCGGACCACAATCCCCACAAAAAAGGTGGCCATGGCCGCATAGGGGATGACGATGCCGAAAAGGACACGTAGATCCAATGCCCCGACGCCTATCCAGGGAATTGCAACAACCACCAACACCGCCAAGGAAGAAACAATAATGCTCAGAAAGAAATTCATAGACTATTACCTCATTTCAATTTCAAAGAGATGTCCCGGCATTGTCATCTCGAAGCCCGGGCGCCGTCTCCGGGATCTCGACAATGAGATTTGCTCTCTCCAACAATTTCCCCACCTGGTTTTTCACCTCATGGACGCGGATCTCGTAGATTTCCTGGCGGCACTTCGAATAGACATCAAAGGCCATCAGCAGAATCCCATCTATCTGCCTGTCAAGCGCGTGCATGTCAGGGGAGTGCTCATTTCCCAATTCTTCCTTAATAATATCTTTCAACTGAAGGACAAAGGCAACGGCCTGAGAGGGACTGAAATCCTGTACCGCCCTGACCCTGATAATCGTATCGAGGGAGGAAGCTATCCTATCGGCATTGTCTCCTTTGACCACTTCGTCAAACAGGGTTTCAATCTCTTTTGCGACGATGGATCCGACGGGGTTTGCGAACTGGCTTTTTGTTCTTTTAAAAAATCCCTGACTGTCCTTGGGATATGAGGCGATGATGGCATCTTGCCATCTCTTGATGATTTTAGATCTTTTAGCTGACGGGAGATTTTCTAGATTCATTTCATGGCTCCAGATTTGGGCCTTTCATGGAAAATTTGGTTTGAGGGAAACCTATAGGAAAATTGTGTTTTCCTGTCAAGGAAAAAAAGCGTGGTCACCGTTTTTGGCAGCAAAACCCTCAACAGGATCTTCGTCCTTTGAATAGATTCCATAACGAATTTAAAAATTGCGCAAAAGCGGTTCTGTTTAGGGGAAGAATGGCCCCCCTTCTGCACCGGATATCCGTAAATGGCGGTCTCCGGATTCCAAGGACATGTCATGTAACTCTCATGTCCTGTTTTGAGTGAACGGGCGAAAAACGAACCTTCGGCCATTTCTTGCTGCATTTGATGAGGACCCGGGTGGTGTATCAGTGATTTCTTGGTATGTAATTTCTCAGACCGCCTTTAGGCAAATAAAGATTTCCATTTCTCTTTGACCTGTCGTGAAAAATAGGGTATCCATCAGCAAACGCGAATTAAGGTGGAATTCAGGGATTTTTGGAATTGTCCTTTTTCACGCCAGAACGGCTACGCTGCGCAACCGGGGCATCATTATATAAACAGCAAGTTTAACATGACAATTGTTCACCGGGAATATCCAGATTCAATATCCTCTATGCGGGGTACTCAGGGAGCCAGATATGTATGAAGATCTGAAAGGAAAGACGGCACTGGTCACGGGCGCCGGAAAGCGGACCGGGATCGGTTATGCGATTGTGCGGGCACTGGCGGCCAACGGCGCTCATGTGGTGGTGGCCGATCTCGGCCGAAATGACGCCGAAGAAGCTCAGGTGAAGACCGGCACTCAGGGTGAAATGGAAGAGATTGTGCAGGAAATCATGGAAGACTTTTCGGTCTCGGCCCTGGCCGTTAAGGTGGACTTGACGGACAGTGAGGCCATCGGCCGGATGGTTGAAAAGGTGAAGAAACGGTTTGATCACGTTGATGTGCTGTGCAATAATGCCGGGGCCTCTTTCGGCGTGCCCAACGCTGTCCACACCTATGATGAAGCAGCCTGGATGAAGACCATCGATATCAACCTGCACAGCGTCTTCAGGGTTTCAAGGGCCGTGCTGCCCCTCATGATGGGGAGGAAGGCGAGTATCATCAATACGGCCTCCCGTGCCGGCAAGGTGCCGCCCCTGTTCAACGGGGCCTATGCCGTGGCAAAGGCCGGGGTCATCATGCTGACCAAGGTCATGGCCAAGGAACTGGCCGGGGCCGGCATACGGGTCAATGCCGTTTGTCCGGGACAGATCATGACCGATCTGGAGAAATGGCGGTTTGGGCTGGAGGCCAGGGTCTTCGGAACGACGGTGGAGGAAAGAGAAAAAGAGATGTGTAAAACCATCCCCCTCGGCCGGATCGGGACTCCCGAAGAAGTGGCCGGTCTGGTGGCGTTCCTGGCATCGGATGCCTCTTCCTATTGCACGGGCCAGGCCGTCAATGTGACCGGCGGACAATTGATGGAGCTTTAGTACCTGGGTTTTCTGTCATTAAAAACAAGAAAATCTCAACTTTGGTCATTCCGGCACGGTTTTGGCCGGAATCCAGAAAAGCGGCGGACTGGATTCCGGCTAACGGCATGCCGGAATGACGGAACAGCGCACGAGCGTTTTGGTTGCGGTCATCCGCGTTAGTAGTGAGCAAATGGAATAAAGTTGAACAATGACCTGCTTCGGCGGCCGATTCCTTATGTTTTCATTCCTAATTTTTACTTCTTAATTCATAATTCTCAATCCAACGGGGGTATTATTGATGGAAACCGTTACAGGCGGACAACTGGTGGCTGATGGGCTGACCAAGAGAGGCGTGAAATATGTGTTTACCCTCAGCGGGGGCCATATCACGCCGATCTATCAATATCTTGAAAACAGCCATGTAACGCTTTTCGACACGCGGCATGAACAAGCCGCGGTCTTTATGGCCGAGGCATGGGGCAAGCTGACCCGGACACCGGGTGTGGCCATGGTGACGGCCGGCCCGGGATTCACCAATTCCCTGACAGGCATTGCCAGCGCATTCTTTTCCAACACGCCGCTGGTCCTGATTGCCGGCTGTGTGGGTCTGGATCACAGGGAAAAGCTCGACCTCCAGGACATGCCCCAGGCCCCGGTGATCGGGCCGATGGTCAAAAAGGCCCTGGTCTGTCACAAGGTGGAGCGGGTCCCGGAATTCATGGATATCGCCTTCCGGACCGCCTCCAGCGGCCGGCCGGGGCCTGTATACCTGGAGTTCCCGGTGGATGTCCTGAATGCACAGGCCAATCCGTCATCGGTCAAGGAGATGAAAACGGATGTAACTTCCCATCCTGCTGACCTTGCAAAGGCGGAACAGATGATCGACATGATCCAACAGGCTGAAAAGCCCATTGTGATTGCCGGTACAGGGGTATGGCAGTCCGGGGCCGAGAAGGAGCTGATCGAGTTTATTGAAAACACCGGCATTCCCGTATACACCTCCCTTTCCGGTAGAGGCACGATCCCGGATACCCATCCCTTGTGCTTCGAAGGGGCCCTTGCCATCCGGCCGGGGAGCGGATTCTCCGCCTACATGCAGACCGATCTGGTGGTTCTTCTGGGGACACGAATCTGCCTTTATTACATGTTCGGCGATATCTTCAACCGCCAGGCCAAGGTAATCCAGGTGGATATCCAGCCTGAAGAGATCGGCAGGAACCGCACGGTGGATCTTCCGGTGGTCAGCGATGTGGGGGCCCTGCTCAGACGATGCAATACCGTTGTCCGGGAAAAGAAGCTCAATGAAATGCTCACGTCCCGTTTTGCCCCGTGGATCTCCACCCTTGAAACCGCACACGAGCAGGGTAAGGCCATGTCGGTCAACGACTGGAAGAGCGATGCCGTGCCGATTCACCCGATGCGCCTCGCCCGAGAAATCAATGAATTCATGAACAGGGAAGACGACATCGTGGTGACCGACGGGGGCGATACCGCCACCTGGATGGGGATGACCCGCACCATCCGTAAGCCCGGACACTATCTCGACTACGGAATCTTCGGCTCCCTTGCAGTGGGGATCCCCTATGCCAATGCGGCCAAGCTCATCTATCCTGAAAAGCGGGTCTGCCTGATCACGGGAGACGGGTCTGTGGGATTCAACTTCATGGAATTTGAAACCGCTCTCAGGAGAAAGCTCCCCATTGTTGTGGTGATCTGCAACGATCTGGGATGGGGCATGATCCGGCACAGTCAGGAAATACGGATGGGCCACTCGGTCAGGGAGGGAACCCATATAGGGAGGGTCGATTATCACCGGATGGTGGAGGCCCTGGGAGGAAAGGGAATCCTGGTGGAACAGCCGGCGGAAATCCGGCCCGCCCTGGAAGCGGCCTTTGCTTCAGGGATAACCACCTGCATCAATGTCATGACCGATCAGGCCCCCATCAGCCCGGCCAGCATTGCCCTGGCCAATGTGGGGGCCTATATGGCTTGATGCTGGATGGACGAATGATTCGGAGGATTGGAAGGGCCGACTTATTGCGAATGCGTCACCTTTAATTCTTCATTCTTCATTTCTCATTGTCGTGCACGGAGGCAACCCTATGGACCCGGCAGTGGTGGATCAGGTCAGGCTCAATTTTAATCCCCAGGGATTGTTCATTATTAATGCCGCCATCGGGTTGATGATGTTCGGGGTGGCCCTGGATCTCAAGGTCGAGGATTTCAAGCGGATCATTGTTTCGCCCAAGGCCCCGGGCATCGGACTGGGCGCCCAGTTCATCCTTCTTCCCGCCTTCACTTTCCTGCTGACCCTGATCCTGCGGCCGCAACCCTCCGTCGCCCTGGGCATGATCCTGGTGGCGGCCTGCCCCGGGGGGAACCTCTCCAATATCATCACCTATCTGGCCAAGGGCAACTGCGCCGTATCCATCAGCATGACAGCGGTTTCCACGGCAGCGGCCATCGTCATGACGCCGCTCAACCTGAGCCTGTGGGGAAGCCTCAACCCCCATACGGCGGACATTCTGAGGCAGGTCAGCCTCAGTCCCATGGATGTGTTTACCACCATTTTCATCATATTGGGGATACCTCTGGCAGCAGGGATGACCGTGAGCCGCATCTTCCCCAACATGGCCGGCAAGGTAAGAAAGCCCTTCAAGATCTTTTCGCTGGTCTTCTTCATCGTCATTGTGTTGGGTGCCCTGGCCGCCAACTGGCGGATCTTCCTCCAGGTGATCGGCCTGGTAATGTTCGTGGTCTTGATCCACAATGCGCTGGCCCTGAATCTGGGGTACTGGTCGGGCCGTCTTCTCGGTTTGGAAGAGAGGGATGCGCGGGCTGTCTGCATCGAGGTGGGGATTCAGAATTCGGCCCTGGGTCTGGTCCTGGTCTTCAATTTTTTCGGGGGCCTGGGGGGCATGGCCATCCTGGTGGCCTGGTGGGGAATCTGGCACATCATCGCCGGGCTCATCACCGCCTTTATCTTTACCCGCATCTCCCTGCCGGCCGGCCAGGAAGGATGACAGGTGGGGAATATTGGGGAACGTCACCTTCTCACAATCATCTTCTTGTTTTTTGTGACAGAAAATCTGGCGATAAGGCACTAAATTCCTCAATTCCTGAATTTCTGAATTTCTTAGTTTTTTGGAAGAAAGAGAAATGGCCGACATCATATCTGTTCATTCATTCCGAGGGGGGACCGGCAAGTCCAATACGTCGGCCAACCTGGCGGCGCTGTATGCCATGGACGGACTCCGGGTGGGGGTGATCGACACGGACATCCAGTCGCCGGGGATCCACGTGATCTTTGGTCTGGACGAGGATGAAGCGCCCTATTCCCTCAACGACTACCTCTGGGGCCGATGTGCCATTGAACAGACCGCCTGCGACGTGAGCAGCGCCCTCGGGGGGGCCTGCACCGGGGCCATCTACCTCATCCCCTCCAGCGTCAATGCGGCGGACATCGCCCGGGTCCTCCACGACGGGTACGACATCGATCTCTTAAGCGACGGCTTTCGCGACCTGATCCGGGCGTTGAAACTGGATATCCTGGTGATCGACACCCATCCAGGGTTGAATGAGGAGACCCTCCTCTCCATCGCCATTTCAAACGCCCTTCTGGTGGTGATGCGTCCCGATTTCCAGGATTACCAGGGGACCGGGCTGACCGTGGAGGTGGCCCGGGAACTGGACGTCCCCTGCATGATGATCCTCATCAACAAGGCCCCGTCAACCTTTGACCTGGAACAGATCCGCCGGACGGTCTCAGACACCTACAACTGCCCCGTGGCCGGGGTCATCCCCCATTCCGAAGAGATGATGGGCCTGGCCAGCCACGGTATCTTCGCGGTTCGATACGCGGATCATCCCATTGTATCGGAACTGAAGCATGTGGCAAGGGCCTTACGTTCCTGAGGGCATGACACATCCCCCACCACAGATCGGGTCAGAAAGACCCGTCATAACAGTCTTGGTCTGCATTGCCGTGGGGTGCTTTTACGGATTTGCCAATTTTCTGTCGGGCAAATATTATCTCCCCGGATGCAACTTTGCCGAACTGCGGCCCCAGGTGGTCCTCCCCATGTTCATGGGGATCCTGTACGGTCCTGCGGGCGGTTTTGTATCGGGGGCACTGGGGGATATGCTGGGCTACGCCATCGGGGGCAAGGGTCCTTTTTTTGCCGTTCACTGGAGCCTCGCCAACGGACTCATGGGTTTCATACCGGGACTGGCCCGATATCTGGGCGCAAGGCCCGTGGATGCCATTGCGTCCTTTGTAAAACTCCTGATCCTCCTCCTTCTGGCATCCAGCGTCCCGTTCGCCTTTTCCACGGCCGTGGAGTACGGCCTTGGCCGGATCCCGTTTCATCAGGCCCTGTTCGGGCTCTTTCTCCCCATCTTCATCACCGACACCCTGTGGGCCTTTATGCTGATTCCCCCCATGATGCGGGCGGCCGGACTCCTCATCGCCCGCATCGAGATGCGCACCATTCAGGCGGTCTACTACCTCCTCATCATCACGGTCATGGCCACCTGGCTGAGCAGCATCCTGATCACCATGGGGGAGCAGCTTCACGTGGAGGAGCTTTACACATTAGGGGTTGTGACGCTGATCGTCCTGATCATCGGCCTGGCCGTTAGCGCGGTCAGCGCCAAGAAGATCACGGCGCCTGTGGTGAGCCTTACCACCGTGGCGCGCCAGGTGGCTGACGGCGATTATTCCCATGTGGGCGATCTGGCGGCCATCCGGAGCCGACCGGATGAATTGGGAACCATGGCTGCCGTGTTCTCGGACATGGTCCAGTCCGTGGAAAAGCGCGAGGAGGAACTCAAGCGGGAAGTGAAAATACTGAGGGTCCGAATCGACCGGGACAAGCAGACCGCAGACCTTGAAAAAATTACCGAATCAGACTATTTCAAAACCCTGAAGCAGAAGGCCGGGAACCTGCGCCGCAGGGCCGGTGCGGATGATTCATGAGGAGAAAAACGCCATTGGAAGAGAGCGGAAAGAAAAAACAGATCGGTTCCATCCTGGACAACCTCATGCGCTCGTCGCGATTCAAAAAGGACGCAAAGGACCGGGAGGTCCCCCATGGGCCGCAACTGACCTCCTTCGGCATCCCCCTGATGGAACAAGACGACGGCAGCTATCTTATAGACATGACGGCCATGCGGGTCTTCTCGGGGATCCCCGGTTTTGTCAGTTCATTGGCCAGGCAGGTGCTGGAGCAATGCCGTCATTCGCCGGTGGATGTTCTCACCCGCACCATGGTGGACCCCGAAAATACGCCGGAGCTGGCGGCCCTCGGCGTCACCCATGTGGTGGTCTACGCCCGGGGCCCTGTGGCCCGCCATCTCCTTGACGACCAGGAAGGATTCAGCCGTCATCTCCGCCTCGTATTTGACGCGATTCAGACGCCCCGATGGGGAGGTCTTCTTTTTCCCACGGCCTTTGAAATGAAAGATAAGGCGTCCTGCGGGCCGTCCGAAGACCAAGGCCTGGCCATGCTCTTTCCCTTTCACACCACCTGCGAAGGGGCATTCAGCTATTTTGTTTTGCTCGAATACGATCGACACGGCCGGTTCCTCCGCCTCACCATAGAGGACGGGGTCCAGTCCCGGCTGTTCTTGAAACGGATCCCCCACCGGGTGGTCAATGAGGTGGGCCGTCGCCACTACCGCCAGGACATCGCCATCATGGCGGAACAGATTTTTACCGGCATTCACAGGGAATGCCAGAACCAGCATAATGAATATATTGAAATTCCGGGGCGTCAGGCGGCGCTTTTTGAGCTGCTGGTGGCCTCAGGACTTGAGAACGTGACCGGGGCCTTCTTCAGGTGGACTCAGGAAACGTCGGAAGGATTGCTTCTAAGTCAGGATCCTGAGTTTTCCTTTCTCTTGTCGAAAATCCTCCTCTTGCTGGAAGATGATAATCTGATCCGGATACTGGCCTCGGGCAACATCCTGGAGATGATGGACGCCGAGACCCGCATCTATATGGACCTGTCTCGAAAAGGGGCCATGCTCAATATCAGTATCGGCGAACCTCGCCAGCCTCCGGATATGGGGGCCCACCTGAGGCGGATGCCCTCTCTTTTGGAGACCCAGTCTGCCGCGCCTTCCGGGATTCTCCAAAATTACCGGATATTTCTGGTTCACCATGCCACATCGGAAGTGCTGGGCTTTGTCAAGGCCCTGGAAGCCTCCGGGTGTGGATTCCTGACAACCCTCTTCATCCGCTACCAGGGCATTGTGCCGGACGCTCATTTGGAAGACATGCTGAGCATGCCTGAGCATCGGTTCCTCTTCTACGCGCTCCAGCGAATCGAGCTGCGGGATTCTGTAGACGGCGCCTATATCCTTTCCCGCCAGTATTCTTCCCTGGAAGGACTGAAGGATCTGGATAAGGCCCTGCGGGTCCTGCGGGGCAACTACATAGAGGCCATGCGCCTCGCGGCCGGGCACCTCTTTTTCAGGGAAGCCCTTGCGGCAGTGGAGGAAGGCCGCAAGTTATTGCTCATTGAAGACGGCGGGTATCTGGCCCCGGTCCTGAACCGCCTCTGCCATGACGCCAGGTCCCTGGCCCATACCCTGGACTTCTTCGCTGTTTTGCCCCCTTCGGACCTTGATGTGAATATCCCTCTCAAAGAATGGCTTCGAGGGCTGCTTCCCGCCACATTTGAACACACGACCAACGGCTATTATCAGTTGCAGGCCGTGGAAAAGGATTGCAACGGGCTCACGTTTCCCGTTTTGACCATTGCCACATCGCGGTATAAGAACGTCGTGGAAGCGGAGGCATGCGCCTATTCCATCCTCAGCGCAGTGGAATCCATCTTCAACGGTCTCGGGAAGAGCATGCTCCACCGTCATGCCCTTATCCTGGGGTCCTGCGGCAACATCGGCCGTTTCGTGCTGAAGGCCATGATTGACCGGGGGTCCTATGGAACCGCCTTTGGTCTGGACATCAAGGCAAAGAGCGACGGCAACAATGGGTCCCGGGACTTCTCCCACATCGATCAACTCCCGGAAGAGGTCTGGAAGCCTCTGGATCTCTTTGTGGGCGTTACCGGGGTGTCGGTGCTCCAGAGGGATTTCTTTGAGAAGCTCCTGTTAGAAGGATCGGCGCGAGACCTGTTTTTTGCCAGCGGGTCGACCAAAACCATTGAATTCGCAGACCTCACTGCCTGGATCGAGACCCTTTCCAATGCCCCCGACCCTGCCATCGGCGGGTATCCGGTGCGCCTGGAGAAACGGCCCATCAAGGACCCCCAAAACCAGGTATTGCAAGGCCATCACGTACGGATCGTTTTTGAAGGGGCATCCGGTTCCCCTCCCGGCTTCGGGGGTTGGCGCAAGGATCTGTATCTATTGGGCGATGCCATGCCCATTAATTTTCTCTATTACGGGGTGCCCGGCGAGGTGATCGACGGCGTCTTTGAAGAGCTGTACAGCCTGTTGTGCGGCTTCGTCTCCCGGCATGAAAAGGGAGAGACTTACAGCCCGGGTATCTATGCCGTGGATGTCAACACGGACAAACATGGGGCGCTTTCCTAGCCCTCGGGACCTGGCGGGTGACAAGGCCTTCGACCTTTTCCTTTGCCCTTTGGTCTTTCGGGTCCTTTCCCCAAATTGGCTTCAGCCCCTAAACCTCAAAACGATGGAGAGTGTTACAATGATAAAATCGATTCCCTGGTTAATTGTCGCGGGGGTAACGGCCATGACCATCGGTGGATGCGCCACCGTGGGACAGAAACAACGCCTGTCCGCACATCAGGTCATTCAGGGCCTGGCCCTTGAACCCATGTCTGACGACGCCTGTCCGGGGTTTTACAAACCCACCTATCAATCGGCCCTCAAGGCCGATATGGAAACGGACCGGTCCAGCGCCTCCCTCATCTATTATCTCATGACCCGGGAGGTCACTATCGACCCCTGGCATATCCTCACATCCGACGAGATCCTCCTTTATCATGCCGGAGCGCCCATGATCCAGATGCTCTTGTATCCGGACGGGACCTGGGAGGAAATTGCCCTCGGTCCGGAGGTGGACAAGGGCCAGGTCCCGCAGAAGGTGATTCCCGCAGGCACATGGATGGGCTTTGTCAAAAAGGAGGTCCCAGAATATGACTGGGGGCTTTACGGGGTTATGGTCGTGCCGGGCTGGCACATCGACGACATCCGCATGGTTCGGGACGCCCAGGAATTGGAGACCCTGAGAAACAAGTTCCCGGCTGCCGTATCGCGCGCCACGGAACTGGGGCTTTTCTGATCCGCCCTGTTCGGAAAATGCCCTCACTCAAGTTCAGATAAGGGCAAGACAATATGCCAACCTGCCAGGAAGGCGGATCGTGATGTCTGGCAGAAAGGATCTTTATGCCAAAAAATGCGTTTAAAGACAAAGTCGTAGTGGTCACCGGTGCTGCCAGCGGGATCGGCCTTGCGGTGTGCAGACGGTTTTCCGCGGATGGGGCAAAGATCGGCATGCTGGATATGGATTCGCAGGCCCTCCATGAGGCCCAACAGGCGCTGGCCGGCAGGGGGGTGGAGTGTCTCGCAGCCACATGCGATGTTGCCCAAAGAGATGACTGTGAGGCAGCCGTCGGGCAGATCATGGATGGGTACGGCGGCATCGACGTCCTTTTCAACAACGCCGGGATCACCCAGCGGGGAGCCTTCGTGGATACCGATATCTCGGTCTTCGAGAAGGTGATGGCGGTCAATTTCTTCGGGTCGCTTTACTGCACCAAGGCGGCCATCCGAAGCCTGATTCAAAGGAAGGGACTCATTATCGTCAACGAAAGCGTGGCCGGCCTGGCCCCGCTCTTGGGAAGGACCGGATACAGCGCCAGCAAGCATGCGCTAAACGGTCTCTTTACCTCTCTCAGGACCGAAATCAGGGAGACCGGGACCCATGTCATGATCGTCTGCCCCGGCTTTGTGCAGACGAATCTTCAGGCCCGGGCCTTGGGCTGCAACGGGGGCGTCACGGCCCATCCCCAGTCGCGGGTTGGTGGGCAGGATACGCCGGAAAACGTGGCTGAGGCTATTTACAGGGGGGCGCTTAAACGAAAACACCTGTTGGTGCTGACCCCTGTGGGAAAGATCAGTTACTGGATCAGCCGGATATTCCCTGTCCTTTATGAACGGATGATGGCGCGAAAACTGAGGGCTGAGTTGCAGGAGATGTAAGCCGTTAAACAGGGGACGTTTTGGGTCCCCAGGGAACGGCCTTTCGAGACGAGCGCCGCCTTCCCGTTCTTCAGCGGGATCAGATCGAGGCAGTTCAGTCTGTCGGCGGGGTTCAAAGCATGAACGTCCAACATCGAATGAACCATAATCAAATGAAGCCTATGCGTTTCGGGTGGTTACATCGTCGATCGGCAATCAGCAATCATCAATCCGAGGAAGAGCCTGTCAGCAATCTTCCCTTGAAGCCGTCCTTGTGTTGAATCCCCCTGTGAAGGTTCAGTTGTTCCCCGTCCTTACGCCCGGCCTGAAACATGGTGAAATCGATGTTCCCGCCGGCGCACCGGTACCTGGATAATCGCGGAAACCGCGTTTTTGTGAATTCGCTCAATGCCTTGTCTTCCGCCAGGATCAGGGCGCTCAGGGTTCTGGGGCCGCCGGTCTCAGCAGAAGGATACTGCCCGGACCGTTCCATCGCCTGCCGGTCCAGCCTTTCGTGAAAACCCTTGACGACTCCCAGCCGGTACGACCGCTTGTTCCTGGAAGCGGGGGCTGAGCGCTTGCGTTGATGGACCTTCCAGAGGACCTCCATCTGATTCATCAGGAAATAATAGACGTATTCCGCAATGCGGACATTTTCCACCGTCCCCAGAAGTTCAATGGTCCGATAGGTCTGGCATGCCGTGGCATCATAGAGGGATGAATAGACCACATCCACAAAAAAATGGTCCTTCAGGATCAGGCATATGCGGCGCTGATAATTCTCCACACGCTTCTTCTTGTGGTGGATGATGGCGTACACAAATTTGGCGGCCCTGTCCTGCTCGATCCGGTCGATGTTGTACTTCTCGATCAGTTCATTGGCCTTCTGCATGGCCAGAAAGGCCTCGTTCTCATTCCCCGAGCGGGCCAGGGATAGGAGTTTCCTGACCTTATCCAGCATCCGCATGTTTTCCGAGTCGATCTGCTCATCCCTGAAATCCCCAATCCTTCGGGGGGCATCCCCCCTGGCCCCCCGGTATGCCTCGGGCACGCCGATCATGGCGCAGGCCCGGTCAAAGAGCGGTCCATGACCTTCAGCCGCCCCGAATATATCCGTGACGATCTGGTGGGCCATTTCATGCTTGAAGACATTGAGGGTCGCATCCCAGGAATGCCCCGTTATGAGGGCCGCGGATATTCGGATGGTGCGGCAAGCGGGATCCCAAGCCCCCCATTCCTTTCTGGACTTGGAGATCTCGATCATGGGTCTGGCGAGATCGACCCTGTAGCCCCAACAGATCGCCTCATGCTCCCGGACCAATTCCCGTATCCAGACCCGCTGGAATTTTATTTCTTCTGCGATGGGATTCATTGTGACGGTCTTTTTCTTGCTATGCGCGATCCGGGAAAGGGCGACTCAGGTGGTTTGAAAGAGTTGACGGGGAATGCTGTCCACGATGAAAGGAAACTGTTCCGGCCGGAGCCCTATCCTCTTCAGCCGCGATGCAAGCCCGTCGGTGTTCAGTCGCTCCAGTTCCTGCCCCACAAGGAAACGAGACATGAGGAGATCCGCTACATAGACGAGATGGGTCAGTTCGGGCATAATGGATGCCTTTTCAGGAGAGTGATGATGCCTGATGGTGTCCGTAAGGTTCTCCGGCAAATGCCAGGTCTCGGCCAATCGGCCGCCTGCATCGGCGTGAGAGAGCCCGAATACTTCCTGTTCGAGCTCAATCAGATTGACCCCATCCTCCTGCGTTCTGCGGTAAAAATAGGGATAGGAGGCGGCGATGCTCTGATCCAGCACCACCTTTCCGATGTCGTGCAGCAGGCCGGCCGTATAGGCGTTATCGGTCGGGACACCTCCTGTAAAATGAGACAGCTTCTCGGCAATCATCGCCGTTCCGAGGGCATGTTTCTGAAGGCCGCCCTTGCACAGGGAATATCCGGGTGCGGTTTCCTCGAAAAAGCCTTCCATGGATGCCGAGATGACCAATTGCAGAAACTGCTTTTCCCCCAGCATGACGAGGGCCCTGTCAATGGAGTCGGCGTTTGTTTTCAGGCAGAAAAACGAAGAGTTGCATAGCCTGATCACCTTGGCGGTGAGGACCTGGTCCTGACGGATTTCTTTGGCGATCTCCCCCATGCAGCAGTCGTCGTCATTCAGCATTCGAATGACCTTGAGGGTTATCTGAGGGATCGGTTGTATTGAACGGATCACCCGCGTAAGCTGCTCTGCGCTGGGCTTTGTGAAATCCGTGACCGGCGAGAGAGAGGGCGGCTTGCCCAGAGGTTCAATCAGGGTTTCCAGAGTGCTCAAATCCAGACTCAGACGGCAGGAAAAATAGCCGCCTGTCTCGCTCTTGCCGATCCATATCCCCTCTCGGTTCAATATTCTTTCCACGGTTTCGCTGGTCCGCCCGCCGATGTCAAGGATCAGATCTCTCTCGGCGACAGGCCCTACCAGGGCGCCTCCTGCAATCCGGGCCTCTAATCTATCCCTGGAGGCCCCTGCATCATACAGTGCCTTTAGAAAGAGGGGAAGGCCGGTTGAGGCATACGTCTCGGGTCGATCGAATATATCCGAACTGGTGGGCTCCGGCAGGAGGAGATGAATCAACCCTCCCACACCGGCCTCACGATCACAGAGAGAGACGCCCACGCAGGTTCCCAAGAAAACCTCCAGGATCAATTCCCTGCACTCACTGACCACATAATTCCCGGAAGGGACCGAGCGTCTTGGGATATACGGCATGATCTTTCTTTCTGTTGAAGGTAGCTGAAATGATTTGAATTATATACAACCTTAACACCGGGTTCTGCAATGGTCCGGTTTGGAGAACAGCGCTTCCGATTCAGTGCCGGGCTCTTTTTCGATCGATGCCGGTTGAAGTCGGCCATGACAGACAGGCAACAGGGGGTTGCGGATCTTCGGTTTCCCGGGAGACGGAATTTCCGAACTCTGCCCGACTTCACGTCCGTTCCTGCACTTAAACCTTTTATGCACGACCCGTGCCAGGAAATTCGGGACACACCGGGAGCATGCCTGAAAATTCAAGACCCAGGCCCCTGAATATACCGCCGGCCGTCAGGGGGGATACGCCTTACCTTTTGATACGCGTGCAGAACCTCCGGGCATAGGCGATGCCGAAGTTCTCCTCCACAATGGAATAGATCTCTCCTGCATCCAGTCCACTTAATTTCAAATCTTCAATGGCCTGATCCAACATGGCCGCAAAGACCTCTTCTGCGATCTCTCTTTTTTCTGGCATGATATCTCCTTACCGGATGGTATTTCAAAGGATGCGATGCAAAACGTTTTCTCTCCAGATTCCCTGCCGTAGCCAGGAACACCGGCATTCATCCGGCGTGTCTCCGGTCCTCGACAATACGTCCATCTCTTTTGATCCTCTGAAACGCGCCGAACCGAAGACCTTATGACACATAACAGCCGAACCTTGCATCACTCTTTCGGAAATATTACAATCCGGCAATATTTTCACTTCAGTTAACGCGTGACCCATACCGGGTTCTGCCCGTTCGACGATTACCGCCTGTCCGGGCAGCAAGCCTATTGTGACGGTGAACCGGGAAAAGGATCCTCGTCCAGCGACTTCCTGACGTTCCTGTGGATTGAAAGCCGCACCCACAGATAACCCGGTATGAATCAGAACGAAAAAGCGCAACCTCAAGAGGTTGCGCTGTAGTTATCTGGTGCCGAAGGCGAGACTCGAACTCGCACAGGCATTCGCCCACTAGACCCTGAACCTAGCGCGTCTACCAGTTCCGCCACTTCGGCACAAAAATGAGGTTGAACTTTTTAAAAAATGAATTTATATTAAAAGATTCCGTTTGTCAATAAATTTTGTTGCCGCGAATCGGCCCGGTGTTTAATTCAGTCATCCTGTAACAAGGGCCGCGACCGCCGGTTCTGATCTAAACGTATTCAAAACAAAAGGTCCGGGGGTTTCCTCACGGAACCGGCCCTGCAGGCCGGGCCCGGTATCGGATCTTCGTGATATTGCGTCATGTCTGTTATTTATGATCTGAAAAATCTGAAACACCCTCTTCGAAATCCGGTCCTGACCATCGGGAATTTTGACGGTGTGCATAAAGGCCACTTGGCTCTTTTTGACCTGGTCAAGGAACGGGCTCGACAGATAGGCGGCCAGTCGGCCCTGATGACCTTCGATCCCCATCCGATAAAGGTCGTCAAACCCGGCAACGGCCCCCGGCTGATTACGCTGACCCGGCAAAAACTGAAATTGATTGAGAAGGCGAATATTGATGTGGTATTCTGCATCCCCTTTACAATGGAATTTGCAGCCATTTCAGCCCACGATTTTGTCCGGGAGATCCTGGTAAGGAGGATCGGGGTCAAAGAGATTGTTGTCGGATATGACTACACATTCGGACACGATCGGGAAGGGGATATTCAATTTCTTCAGAAAGAGGGCCAGGACTTCGGATTTATGGTCCATGTGGTGGAACCCATCTATGTGGGCGATAAGCTCGTCTCAAGCACTTCCATCCGGAAACTGATCCAGGAAGGGAATCTCTCCGAGGCCAGGGAGCTGTTAGGGAGAGATTATCAGGTCTGCGGGACCGTGGTCAGGGGGAAAAACAGGGGGGGCCGGCTCCTGGGGTTTCCCACTGCCAATATCGAGCTGATTGACGAATTGGTTCCCAAGCTGGGCGTCTATGCCGTCCATGTAATAGTGGACCATCAAACCTATAACGGTGTGACCAACATCGGCTTTAATCCAACCTTTGGCAAAGGTCCGTTTTCGGTGGAGACCCATCTTCTTAATTTTGATGGAGATTTGCTTGGAAAGCAGATCGGCATCCAGTTCATCGAACGATTACGGGATGAACGGCCCTTCGGGTCGGTAAAGGATCTGTCTCTTCAGATCAGGGAGGATATTCTCGAGGCCGGAAAAGTTTTTGGTTCCAGTGGAAATGACTTGACAAAGCCCTTTTCGTCTGGCTATAGGAAAAGCTCTTAATTACCTTATCCGAATCAACCTTCCGATTAGGTCGCGTGGAAATATGAATAAATCACTGCTTACCTTTCCGAAAGGGGGGATCCATCCACCCGAGGGAAAGGACCTCACAGAACATCTGGCAGTTGAAACCCTGCCCATACCCGAAGACGTGGAGATTCTTCTCAATCAGCACTTCGGCGCCCCCTGTACGCCGTTGGTCAAGAAGAAAGACCAGGTTGCCGAAGGGGATGTCATAGGAGTTGTGGAAAAGGGCCTTGGGGCCGCTATCCACAGCAGCGTCACCGGGACCGTGAAGACAATCGGTGCATCGGCCCATCCCATTGCAGTAAAGGCCCCGGCCGTCGTTATCCAGACAGATACCGAGGCCCCACCGAGGGAATGGCCGGAATCTGACTGGCAGGCACTTTCAAAGGATGAACTGCTGGATCGGGTCAAGAATGCCGGGATCGTGGGAATCGGGGGGGCCGGGTTTCCCACCCATGTTAAGCTCTCCCCGCCTCCCGCCGCAAAGGTGGACACCCTCATCCTCAATGGCGCTGAATGCGAGCCCTATCTGACCGCTGATCATCGCCTCATGCTCGAGCAACCTGAAAAGGTGGTTGAAGGGGCCAAGATCATTTTGCGCATCCTGGGCATTAAAGAATGCCAAATCGCCATTGAAGCCAACAAACCTGACGCCATCGAAACCATGAAAACCGCCTGCGCCGAGGCGTCCAACGATTTCAATGTAACGGTATCGCCCCTGAAGGTCAAATACCCTCAGGGATCGGAAAAACAGTTGATACAGAGTATTACCGGCCGTAAGGTCCCCGGTTTCGGGCTCCCTTTTGATGTAGGCGTCATCGTCCAGAATGTGGGAACCGCCAAGGCGATTTACGACGCTGTGGTGCTGCAAAAGCCCTTATACGAAAAAATTATGACGATTTCGGGTCGCGGTATCGCAAGACCGGCAAATCTCCTGGTCAAAATCGGGACCCGTATCAGCGATATTGTGTCCTATCTGGGCGGAACACTGCCGGGCCTGGCCAAGATTGTGCTGGGGGGCCCGATGATGGGCTTTGCCGTCTCCACCCTGGATATCCCTGTTACCAAGACCACCTCCGGAATCCTTTTTTTAACCGAGAAGGAAATCGATCTCCGTCCCTACGGCCAGTGCATCCGCTGTGGGTGGTGTCTGGAGGCCTGCCCCATGGGACTTCTCCCCAATGAAATCGGCGTCCATGTAGAGGCGGGGCGTGCAGGGGATACATCGCAATTCGGCGTATTTGAATGTTTTGAATGCGGGTGCTGCGCCTATACCTGTCCGGCCAAACGCCCCCTGGTCCAGTTTATCCGTTTGGCCAAAATGAAAGCAAAAAAGTAGCTTCTGTTAACCGATTTACTGATTTAAGGAGTCGTGCCATCGAAACGGTAGAAAAAGAGAGTGGATCGCCTTTGGTCGGTTCGCCGTTGCTGACGGTCTCGGTATCGCCTCACGTAAAGAGCGGTGAATCCGTTGAAAAAATCATGTGGACGGTGGTGGCCTGCCTCCTGCCGCCGCTTATCTTATCTGTTTTTATATTCGGTATTCAGACGCTCATTATTACCGCCATCAGCGTCTTGAGCTGTGTGGCGGCAGAGGCGGTCTCCCAAAAGCTGCTCCACCGGCCCATAACCATAAAAGATGGAAGCGCTGTCATCACCGGGCTGCTGATGGCCTATGTCATCCCTCCCGGGGTCCCTTATTGGATCCCCATTTTGGGGGCGGTAATGGCCATTTATGTTGCCAAGCATCTCCTGGGGGGCATCGGGTTCAACATATTCAACCCGGCCCTTATCGGCCGGGCCTTTCTGGTGGCCACCTTTCCCGTGGCCGCCACCTCTGCCTGGCTCCCTCCCATCCGTGACGCGGCTGTTTTCAAGTATATGGGATCGGGAATCGATGCGGTTTCCACGGCCACCCCCCTTTATGTGCTGCGGCATTATGGCCCGGATGCGCTGATGGAAAAATTCGGGAGCATGTCCACAATATACGCTGATTTCTTTGTGGGATGGAGACCGGGATGTATCGGGGAAACATCCGCCCTCCTGCTTTTGATGGGCGGTCTGTTCCTGATGTATAAAAAATATATCACCTGGCATATCCCTGTATCTGTCATTGTGTCGGTGGGGTTCTTTACCTGGGTGTTCGGCGGGGAGCGTCTCTTTACAGGAAATCCGCTGCTGGCCATTCTCTCGGGAGGGGTTTTTCTGGGGGCCTTTTTCATGGCCACCGATTATGTCACCTCCCCGTCCCAGGCCCCGGCAAAGCTGATTTTCGGGATGGGTATAGGGGCACTGACGGTCTTAATCCGTTTAAAAGGCGGATATCCGGAGGGTGTCTGCTATGCGATTCTGCTCATGAATCCGCTCGTACCGGCATTAGAGGGATGGTTTAGACCCAAGCGTTTTGCTCCTCAAAAAGGTGCCTGACAATGAAGCAAATTATTCGCATCGTCATCGGTCTTACGGTTTCTTGCCTGATTGCAGCCCTGGTAATGGGCTCGGTTTTCATTGTCACGGACAAGGCCAAAAAACACAACGAACACGTCAATGTTCAACAGACCATGCTCGGGTTGCTGGGCTACACCAAAAGCCATCCGGCCCCCTCTGATCTGAATCTGCACACCATCTACAGGTATATCCTCACGGATGGCGATACGAGCACTCTGGGATATGTGCTCCCTGTACGGAAAGGGGACGGCGTGGGGTACCAGCTTGTGGTGATGGATCTGGACGGCCGGTTTGTGAATCAGTATGCCCTCGACTTGATACCCGAAGAGGCCTCTGAACCGGCAGAACGCTCCGCCGCCCTGAAGAAAGTCCTGAAACCGCCTGAAACGTTTGTGTATGCAGACGCCACCATTGTGGCCATGTTAGGCGGGAAGCGGTTGGCCTATCTGCTGCCCGGGGAGTTCCCCGGCTTTAAGACATTTATCCATGTCATGCTGGCCCTGGATCCGTCGTTTGAGATCCTGGGTCTTGAGATCATGGAGCATGAAGAGGACCCGGGTCTCGGTGCAGAGATCACGCAGGACTATTTCAAGAATCAATTCCAGGGAAAGCCGTTTGAAAAGGTAAAGGACCTCCATGTGGTCAAAGAGCCCCTCCCTGATGAATACAAAGCGTATCTGGAGGCCGGGGAAAGGACGGGGTCCCAGATTTCCCAAGGAGAGGTGGACGCCATCCGAAGCACATATGAGGACAAGGACATCTATGCCCTGACCGGGGCGACCATCTCCAGCAAAGCGGTGACCGACGGCGTCAAGAATATGGTTGGCAAGTTTGCCTACCGGATCAACCGGCTGGACGCGATGATCACCAGCCAGGACATTCCGGTGGCTTTTTAGAATCTTTGGGTGTAACTTCTCTGCATTATGAAGAGAAGTTGGTGCCCTATGCATTAGCGCACCAAATATCTTTTTGGTTGCGGCTGTTAGGCCGCCTCAGTCAAGGAGCAAGACAGTGCCCGCCACTACAAAAACAAATTTTCAGTTGATTTCCAACGGCATTCTGAACGAAAATCCCATTTTTCGTCTGGCCCTTTCCATGTGCCCGGCAGTGGGAATCAGCACCACGGTCATGAACGGCATCATGCTGGGAATTGCCGTCCTTTTTGTGCAGGTTTTTTCCAGTTGCACCATAGCGGCCATTAAAAACTATATCCATCCCAGGATCAGAATCCCCACCTATACCCTGACCATCGCCACGTGGGTGACGGTCATTGATCTGGTCCTTGCGGCGTACATGCCTGCGGCCTACAAAGAGATGGGGATTTTCGTTAAACTGATTGTGGCCTTTGCCATCATCACCATGCGACTGGAGATCTTCGCCTGTAAAAACAGCGTTTCCGCCTCTTTCTGGGATGGGATCGGCATGGGTCTCGGGTTCATGTTCGGGATGGTGGCCCTTGGGTTTGTCAGGGAATTGTTGGGGATGGGGACGCTTCTCGGGTATGACGTCCTGGGCGTTCGACCGCTCCTTTTCTTTGTCCTCCCGGCAGCCGGGTTCTTTTGTGTGGGGATCATGATGGCCATGTTTAATTATATGGAGCTTGTCTATAACCGGAAGAGAAGGGCCAAAGGCATATGAACATCTCCGGACGAAACTATCTGTTTTCAGCTATTTTGCTTATTATCGGGGCCTTCCTGATTGGCGGGTGCGCAACCGAGGAGCATCGCTTTGTAAAGAAGACGGCCTTCAAAGACGCCAATCAGATCGTCATCGAATTTGCCGGACCGGTGGATGAGGCCTGGGCCGGCAATCCATCCAATTACACGGTTTACGAAGAACCTGACCCGGATATCAAATTGAAGATTCAGGATATCACCCTCAGTGCCGACCGGAAAACAGTGATCTTGTCATTCGCAGACCCTCTCAACCAGAATCAGCCCCATGTGCTGACGGCCGACAATATCTCCGCTGAGGGGAAATCCCTGGGGACAGCCATTCTCAGCGTCAAGAAGGTCTACCTGGGATATCTGTTCTCCATCCTCATCGGCGCCATGATCATCAACAACTTTGTCTTTACCAAATACCTGGGGCTGTGCGTATTTTTCGGGACATCCCAGAAAAAATCCACCGCGGTAGGCATGGGCATCACCTTCACCATCGTCATTGTGGTGAGCGCCATGATGGCCTGGTTCCTCTATCAGTTTGTGCTTAAGCCCTACCGGTTGGACTTCCTCCAGATCGTTGTCTTCATCGGTCTGGTCTCTTTATCGGTTCAGGCGGTGGATACCATATTGAGAAAGGTCAATCCGCTGCTGTTCAAGGCATTCGGGGTCTATCTGGTGCTGGTTATTGCAAACTGCATCATCATTGCCGTTCCCCTGATCCTTGCGGACAACTCGTACAATGCCTTCGAGAGCCTGATGCTTGCCCTCGGTGCGGGGCTGGGGTTCTTGATCGCCCTCTTTTTGATGTCCTCTGTCCGTGAACGATTGGAACTGGCCAATGTCCCCCCGACATACCGGGGGCTTCCCATCGCCTTTGTGGTGGCCGGGCTTTTCGCCCTGGCATTTTTAGGCTTTTCAGGGATGTCCATATTTTGAGAAATTTGGGAATTGAGGCATTTTCTGTAGATGCACGACAATCCGAGACATTTTCTTGGCAGCGGTGATGCTGTCTGTGGCACATTCTTAAATTCAGATAATTCAGTCATTTTTTAAGGGAGTTTGAATGGATCCGGCACTAATCAAAATGGCGTTAATCGGTTTAGCCGTATTGGGGTGTATCGGCCTCTTCTTCGGCATCGGTCTGGCGCTGGCGGCCCATAAGTTTGCGGTGGAGGCCAACCCCAAGGTGGAAGAGGTGTTGGAGGTCCTGGCAGGGGCCCAGTGAGGCGGATGCGGCTTCGCAGGATGTGAGGCATACGCCGAAGCGGTCGTGAACGATCCGGATGTTCCCCCCAACCTCTGCTTCCCCGGAAAGGCGGAAGTCGCCGCACTGGTTGCCGAGATATCCGGCAAAAGGATGGCCACCGTCGAAAACATGGTCGCCGCAGTCCGCTGTTCCAGGATCGAGGGGGATGTCCGGAAAAAGCTGAACTACATCGGATATGGGTCGTGTACCGGCGCCACCCTGGCCTTTGGCGGACCGTACGCATGCCGGTATGCATGCGTGGGCCTGGGCGAATGCGCAGAAAGCTGCCCTTTTGACGCCATCACCATGAAGGACGGCTTTCCCCTGGTGGATATCGGTCTCTGTGTGGGCTGCGGGACATGTGTGCGCACCTGCCCGAAAGGGATTATAGAGTTGATTCCCCTGAAGGCCAGAGTCTGGGTTCCGTGCAGCACCAAAGACCCGGCAAAAGATGTTAAAGAGGTCTGCAAGGTGGGCTGTATCTCCTGCAAAATGTGCGTCAAGGTATGCCCGGCCAAAGCAGTGGCATTGGAAGACGGCATTGTTAAGATCGATCATCAGAAATGTATGGAATTCGGCCCCGAGTGTAACCAGATATGTGTGGAGAAATGCCCGAGGGGCATCTTCAGAAATTATTCCGAGGACGAAAGAAGAGTTCAGCAGACAACTATGGCAGCGGCCTGATACAGGGCGATTTGGGGGTCCCGGTCAGAGGGGACATACTCCCACAATCAGGGGCATCAGGATTATGGAGGAATACAAAATGAAAAGAAATGAGCGCTTGCATCATGCATCGGGAACCATGGATCGAAGGTCTTTTTTGAAGCTTTCGGGAGTTCTCGGTATCGGCCTTGCTTCTGCCGCCGTTGTTATCCCGACAGGGGCCGAGGCCGTACGGTTTAACCGCAAGCTCTATAAAGTATCCAAGACACGGTTGGCCATGGGAACCTTCGTCTCCATGACCCTCCTGCACGCCTCGAGGGACCAGGCCGAAGCGGCCATGGGAGAGGCCTTCCTAGAGATTGATCGGCTGTCGCGGGACATCAGCCGTTTTGACCAGACAACCGCCATTGCCCAGCTCAACCGGGAAGGGCTTCTGAAAGATATGCCCCCTGAGGTGGCTGAGGTGGTTGCCAGGTCGCTGGACTATTATCGTATCAGCAACGGGGCCTTTGACATCTCTGTGAAACCGCTGGTAGACCTGTTTAAAGAGAAATTTTCCGATGGCAACCCCGTGCCCCCCTCCAGCTCAGAGCTGGAAAAAGCCATCCGGCTGGTCAATGCATCCCACATCGAAATCACCGGACGTACGGTTCGTTTCAAACGGCCGGGCATGGGCATTACGCTGGACGGCATTGCAAAGGGATATATCGTGGATCGGGCATCGGGGGTTCTCTCCCGAAACGGGATCACCAACCACCTGATCAATGCCGGCGGAGACATCCGGACCGCGGGCTGCAGGCGTGACGGCAAGCCGTGGACCATCGCGGTACAGGATCCCCGCAAGAAAAACCAATATCCCGACGTCATTCATCTGGCAGGCGGGGCGGTTGCCACATCCGGAAACTATGAGATCTATTTTGACCGAGAGAAGCTGTTCCACCATATCGTGGATCCCCACACCGGACGATCGCCTGAAGAAAGCACCAGCGTATCGGTCGTGGCGGACACGGCCATGGAGGCGGACGCCCTCTCCACTACGGTATTTGTCATGACGCCCGAGCGCGGCACCCGCTTCATCAACTCACGTCCGGGATGCGAATCTCTCGTGGTGACAAAGGGAAATCGGAAAATCACCTCGGCGGGATGGAAGAGCGCACAGGTTTGACGGCGGCCTTAGACTCTTTGTCGCCCGTAGGGGTCTCTGCCCAAGAGCTGTACTAAAATGAGGTCGTATGGTTCGGCGGCCGCCCCCGGGCTCCGGATAATGTTTATGTAAAGGCAGCAAGGACATACCGTCCCATGAAAGGCTGTACTTGGGGCTGGAACAGACTGTATTGTTAAGCCCTGCTGCCGTCCCCAGGAGCTGTATTCGGTTTTTGTCCCGCCTGCTGGGCGGGAGGCAGAGACACCCACGGGCGTCCGGAACGCTTCTGGGACTGAGGTGAAACCTGTTTGGTTGCGGCCGTCAGGCCGCCTTAGGGAATCGGGGATCGGGGCATGCACCCCATGAAGATTTACCGGGACCTCCTTACATCGGCACATCCTCTTGGGTGTAATTTCTGAAACGCGTCAGTTCCTTTTGAAAGGTCAGTTTGAAAGAACCGGTAGGGCCGTTCCTCTGCTTTCCGATGATGATCTCGGCAATATTCCTGTTTTCTTCTGCATTGGGATTGTAAATCTCATCCCTGTAGATAAATGCAATCACATCCGCATCCTGTTCAATGGCCCCGCTGTCTCTGAGGTCCGCCAGCTGGGGCTTCTTGTTGGGCCGGTCTTCGACTTTCCGGTTCAGCTGGGACAGGGCTATCACGGGAACATTAAGATCTTTGGCCAACCCTTTCAACGATCTGGATATCTCCGACATCTCCAATTGCCTGGACTCCGCCGATCTGCGCCCCTGGATCAACTGCATATAGTCGACGATGACCAGCCCCAGATCGGCGCGTTTCTTCAGCCGTCTGCATTTGGCCTTCATTTCGAGCACACTGATGGCAGAGGTATCATCTATAAATATCTGCAGCTCTGACAACCGGTCGGCGGATTCGGTGAGGCGGGGCCAGTCGTCACCCCTCAGGCTGCCGGTCCTCAGCTTTGTGGCGTTTATCCCTGCATCAAGACCCAACAGCCGGATGCCCAACTGCTGCCGGGACATCTCTAACGAAAACACAGCGACCACATTCCCGGTCTTCTTGGTGGCGTTGTAGCCGATGTTCAGGGCCAGGGCCGTCTTTCCCATGCTCGGCCGGCCTGCAACAATGATCAGGTCTGAAGGCTGGAGCCCGGCGGTCAGACGATCCAATTGCTCGAACCCAGTGGGAACGCCGGTCACATATCCTTCAAATTGGGCCGCGCTTTCAAGCTTCTTGAAACTCCCGTCAATGACCTGCTTCAGGCTTTGAAACCCTTCCCGAATCTGATTCTCGGCAATATCAAATATGGATTGCTCGGCCTTTTCAAGAAGATCCGCGGTACTTTCCTGGTTCTGAAAGCAGAGTTCGGAGATGGTGGAACACTGGCTGATCAGTCGCCGCCGAACCGCCAGGTTTCTGACAATCTCAGCGTGGTAAACAATGCCTGCCGAGGTGGATACCGCCTGGACCAGGAGGGCCAGATAATCGGTACCCCCCACCTTTTCCAAGGTCTTTTTCTGTGTAAGGATCTCGGAAAGGGTAATGATATCTATCGGCTCGCCACGCTGGTACAACAGGGTCATTCCATCGAAAAGGGCAACGTGGGCCTCCCTGTAAAAATCGTCCAGGGAGAGGATCTCCACAATCTGGTTCATGGCGTCATTGTTAATTAAGATGCCGCCCAATATGGCCTGTTCAGCCTCCACATTGTGGGGTGGGACCTTCAGATGGGAAACAGGGGATTTTTCTTTTGGCTGAGGCATAGGACCTTTAAGTGCCGGGGATTTAATTGGCAAAATACCTTTGATCCCTTAATCCCTCACCGCGCAATTCTCAACGGGTTGTCTCTTTCTGCTCTTGCTCGGGGCTAACGATCACTTTTATGGACCCGGTCACTTTGGGATAGATCTTGACCGGGATATCGTATTCTCCCACCGTCTTGATCGGCTTGTCCAGGTTGATTTTCCGCCTGTCTATCTCAATACCTTGGGACTCCAGCAAGGCGGCGATATCCATGGTGGTCACCGAGCCGTAAAGTTTTCCCTCTTCGCCCGCCTTCTGTGAAATATTGATGACCACCTCGGCCATCTTTTCTTTTAGCTTTTCGGCGACCTCTCTCCCTTTCAGCCGCTTCACTTCGATTTTTTTCCGCTGAAGCTCAAGGGCGTTCATGTTTTGAGGGGTGGCCTGAAGTGCAAATCCTCTGGGGACCAGATAGTTGCGCGCATACCCATTCGCAACATTGACAATATCCCCTTCCAAGCCCAATTCATCCATATCCTGCCGTAGAATCACTTCCATTTAAATATCTCCTCCATCACGTGGGTTGACTATCCGCCCTCCTGTGGATTTTCCTGAAATCAATCCATTGGTCAAACAGCCCGGCAAAGGTCAGCACGGCCAGAAAAAGCTGCTGAACAATGATCAAAAAATAGATGCCGAGCCTGATCCAGGAAGGAACGCGATACTTGTTCAAAAAGAATATAATAATAGAGAGCCCATGAAATAAATATATGGCCAATATGACAATCAGGGCGTTGAGCGCTAAAAATTGTATGCTTTCTGATGCCAAAAATAAAGCAAAACCTGCACCGATCAGACCCCAGACCAAGTGGTCGGGCGCCTGCCATCGGTCCATGGAGATAAACTCCGGATACTCGAGTTTCCCCATTTTGAAAAGCGGTCTGGCGATAACCACATTCAGCCAAAGTGCAAAGCCGGTCCCTATGATCATAAGGGAGGGATAAATCTGTGAAATGATCGCCATGAAGGCCTTGACATAGGTATTTAATTCAAGGGTATTCAGCTGATCCGGGTTCGCATCCTCGAAGGTCTGAACCGCGGTGTCGAGATGGCCCCCGAGATAGCCGAGGATCATTTCAATAGGCCCCAAGTTCCTCGACAGACCCGTTAGGACCAGCATCCCCAGACCGAGGAACAGCATGAACAGCGTTCCCAGAAATATGGTATTCCCGAGGCTGAGTTTCCGCCTGAAAAGCTCGGCCAGTCCTATTCCTAAGACACTGAACTCCAAGGCCAGGAGGGTAATCTGCGAATAGCCGGCGGCGTAGGCAATCAGGCCGATGGCGGTAACCACCACCGCCGTGAGTTTAATGCCCTCGATAAGGCCCAATCTGGTGGAATAGTAGAGGAATGGCAGAGGCGTCAGCAGGCTGAAAAAAGGGCCGACAAACGGAATCAGCACGGATGCCAAAAGAAGAGATATTGCTCCGCCGGCACATCCCAGTACATCACTCGTTTTCATGGGATTTCAAGAATGACAAAAGCCCCGAAACCCTCGAAAAGCCAGGATCAGGATATCTCCGAGGGCTCAAGATCAGTTCACAAGGGATGTTGTATACGGCAACAAGGCAATGTTTCTGGCCCGCTTGATGGCCAGGGCCAGCAACCGCTGGTGTTTGGCGCAATTGCCGGAAATCCGGCACGGCGTAATTTTGCCCCGTTCCGTCGTAAAATATCTGATGTTCTTGATATCCTTGTAGTCGATGGTAAGGGTGCTGTCAGCACAGAACTTGCAGACTTTTCTTCTGTGATAGGTTCTTCTGAATTTATTGTTTTTCCCCCTGGCTCTGTCGTCGCTCCCCTCTCTATTGTATGCCATTTTCTCCCTCGTCCGCTGTGCGACTGTCGTCTTCGGTGGTTTTCTCCTCTTCGCCGGAGCCCTTCTTGTCCCCCTCTTCCGCGGACTTCAAGGCCTCCGGATCGGCATTATCGCTCAGCTTGATTGTCTGATACTTAAGAACCCTGTCATCCAGGGTCATTTCCCGTTTTACTTGTTCAACGATGCCTGATTCCCCGCAATACTGCAGGAGCACATAGGAGCCTTTGTCAAACTTCTTCACCTCATAAGCTAATGTCCTCTTCCCCCATTCCTCAACCTTGGTAATGACACCCTTTTCTTTTTCCACCAGGGTATTCATCTTGGCGACGACATCTCGATACTCATCGTCCGTCAGATCGGGATTGATGATGTAGAGGGTCTCATAATACCGCATACGTGTTCTCTCCCTTCGGCCTTTTTCCTGATTAGGATTGTATTGGTCCCGTTAAACCGGTTTCAGGCGAATTTTCGGTCTGCAGATCGGATTACAGGGACAAGGAGCCAATTAATTAAACTGTTAATAATAGCGGCGAACCTCCGTAATGTCAAGATATTAATTTTCCGGGCTATTCAAAAAAATTTCGCACGGTGAACCCCTCCCGGCTGCAGAGTGAATCCCGCTCCGCCTCCCTGAGATCCTGGGCCGCCATCTCAGCGACCATTTCGGTAAATGATATCCTCGGGGCCCAGCCGAGCTCCGTTCTTGCCAGGCTGGCATCCCCGAGAAGGGACTCTACCTCAGTCGGCCGGAAATACCTCGGATCAATCGCCACCATACACCGGCCGGTCTTCTGATCATACCCCTTTTCCTCCAGGCCTTCCCCTTCCCAGCGGATATCAAATCCCAATTCTTTCCCCGCGACATTGACAAAGTCCCGCACCGAACGCTGTATTCCTGTGGCCACCACATAGTCCTTCGGCTTCTCCTGCTGGAGCATCAACCACATGAGCTCCACATAATCCCGTGCATGGCCCCAATCCCGTTTCGCGTCCAGGTTCCCCAGATAGATGGACTTCTGAAACCCGAGCTTGATTCTCGCCAGGCCACGGGTAATCTTTCGGGTCACGAACGTCTCCCCGCGAAGAGGAGATTCATGATTGAACAGGATGCCGTTGCATCCGAAAATGCCGTAGGCCTCCCGGTAGTTCACAGTAATCCAATAGGCATACAGTTTGGCCACGGCATAGGGCGACCTGGGATAAAAGGGCGTTTTTTCATTCTGGGGGACCTCCCTCACCAGCCCGTAGAGTTCGGAGGTGGATGCCTGATAGAATCGGGTGGTTTTTTCCAGTCCCAGAATACGGATCGCCTCCAGCAGGCGAAGGGCCCCCAGGGCATCGGCATTGGCCGTATACTCCGGCGTCTCGAAAGAGACCTTGACATGGCTCTGGGCCGCCAGATTATAGATTTCATCGGGTTGTACCTGCTGGATGATCCGGATGAGATTCGTGGAATCGGTCAGGTCTCCGTAATGGAGGACGAATTTTCTGTCTGATTCGTGAGGGTCCTGGTAAAGGTGTTCGATCCGATCTGTATTGAAGAGCGATGCCCGCCGCTTAATACCGTGGACTTCGTAGCCTTTTTTTAATAACAACCCGGCCAGATAGGCCCCATCCTGGCCGGTAATTCCTGTAATCAGCGCCCGTTTCATAATCTCTCCCATCTCTATTCCGCCCTCTCCGCCGCCACCATCATCCTTGCCACATCCCGCATCCGGTACCTGGCCGACCATCCTAATTTTTGCTGCGCCTTGGCCGGATTCGCCCTCACGGTAAGAATATCTGTGGGCCTGAAAAGGGCCTCGTCTGTTTTTACATGATCCCGCCAGTCCAGGCCCAGGACCGTGAAAACACTTTCAATGAAATCCTCCAGCCGGTGGGTTTCTCCGGTGGCAATGACATAGTCGTCCGGGGTGTCCTGCTGAAGCATCCGCCACATGGCTTCCACATATTCCGGGGCCCAGCCCCAGTCCCTCTCCACAGAGATGTTCCCCAGCTCAACCGTTTCACCCTCCCCTTTTGCAATGCGGCAGGCTGCGCTGACGATTTTACGGGTGACGAACCGCCGGGGCCTTAGGGGGGATTCATGGTTAAACAAGAGACCCGAGCAGGCAAAAAGGCCGTAGGCCTCCCGGTAGTTGGCCATCTGCCAGAAGGCGGCGGCCTTTGCAACGGCATAGGGGCTCCTGGGGCGAAAAGGCGTCTGTTCATCGGCCGGGTGACCGTCCGTATTGCCGAAACATTCGCTGGACCCCGCATTATAGATCTTGATGGGCACCTCCAAAAAGCGAATGGCTTCCAGGAGATTGAGGGTTCCGATGCTGATGCTCTCAAAGGATTCCACCGGCTGATCAAATGAAAGGCCGACCGAACTCTGGCCGGCAAGGTTATAGACCTCATCGGGCCGGACCTTCTTCAGGATCTGCAGGACACTCCGGAAATCGTTTAGAGAGGCCGATTCCACCTCCACCCGGTCCCTGATGTTCAATCGAATCAAATTTGAAAACTGAGACATCTGGGCATCCCGGGAAGAGCCCACCACCCGGTAGCCCTTTTCCAGAAGCAATTCAGCTAAATAGGACCCATCCTGTCCCGAAATGCCCAATATCAGGGCCGTCTTTTTCATCACCTGCACGCCTGCCGTCGGGTAAATATTGGCATACCTATAAAAATCATAGGGAGATCAATACCCTTCTTTGGTACGCTTGTCAATTGAATGCTGCTATTTGACCGGGCCTCCTATCGGGTCCCTGATTGATAAAATATGCAAAATAGCTTATCTTGCTTTTAACCCATTAAAAAATGGTGTTTGTCCGCCATCCATCTTGAAACGATATATGTAGGGGTTACTCACCTCTTAAGAACTCGCCGGGGGGGATAATGCTTGGAATCAGCCAGAGACAAAGATTCTTGGGAACCCTGTTGGGCCGTAGGGCTGACAGGTTTCCGTTTTTCGATCTTGAGCCTGATGAAGACACCCTGAAACGATGGCGTCGTGAGGGATTCCCCCGAACTGCGTCCTTTGAAGAATATTTTGATCTTGAGGCACACCATTCAGTCGGACTCATGCTCCGCAGCTATCCATTTTACCAAAAAGCACCGGACCTTCTCGACGACCCCTCGTCTTTTGAGAAACACTACAACCCGGACCAACAGTCCCGTTATGAAAAGGGTTTTGTGGAACGAAGCCGACGCCTCCGCCGGGAGGGCCGGGTGGTTTATGTGGATGCTTCCGGGGGCGGTCTCTTGCAGATGTTGGGGGTGGGAGACTGGGATTCTCTGGTGGCTGCCTGCGTCGCGCTTATTGAACGGCCGCAGATAGTGGAAGACCTTGTTGACAGGACCACGGATTTTTACTGCGTCTGCCTTGAGAGGGTGCTTTCAAAAGTGTCGGTGGATTATGCCTCGTTTTATGAACCCATTGCATATAACATGGGTCCGGTGATTTCTCCCGGCATGTTCGAGCGTTTCGCCGTACCGGGCTACCGGAAGATCATTGATCTCCTGAAAAAATATGATATTCCCCTTCGCATTCTTTGCACCACAGGCGGCGATCTGACCCCGCTCTTGCCTTCTCTCATCCATGCCGGCATCAACGGCCTCTGGATAAGCACCATCACAACTGCAGGCATGGCATACCCCGAACTTCGTCGTCAATTTGGATCTGACGTGGCACTGATCGGCGGGATTGACGCAACTGCATTGTCCAGGGATGAGACGGCCGTGCAAAACGCCGTGGAACAAACCGTGCCGGAACTGCTTGCAGGCGGTCACTACCTTCCCTGTCTGGATGACCGGCCGCGCAGTAACATTCCGTTTGCCAATTACAGATTGTACCGCCGGATTCTCCATGAAATGGCGCGTCCGGGGAACAAGATGTAGGGGTTTTGCTGATGAAAAATGCCATCGGACTATGCTAGAATTTTAAAGGCAGTTATCCACGAAATTATTGAAACGGAAAAACTCATGGACCGTCAACATATCATTCGGCCGCTCTGTTTTTTCATTCTCGCTGGTTTCGCGGTCATTTTGTCCGTTCTATCCGCGGCAACCGGGAGTGATCATCAGCAGCTCAGCCAAGCTGAATCCGGTCGGGATCTCTACGAAAAAGCGTGCGCGGCCTGCCATGGGAGTGATGGCGCGGGCGCCTCCCCGAGCCGTGTCGGCTTCGATACCCCCCTGCCGGATTTCACGGATTGCAGATTCGCCCCGAGAGAAGCGGATACGGATTGGATCGCCGTGACCGAAAAAGGCGGACCGGCCCGGGCCTTTGAACGGATGATGCCCGCCTTCGGCGCCGCCCTGACCATAGAGCAGAGTCAAAAGATCCTCGACCACATTCGGACCTTCTGTCCAGACAAAACCTGGCCCCGGGGGGAGCTGAACCTGCCCACCCCGCTCTTCACCACCAAGGCGTATCCGGAAGATGAAGCGGTCCTCTACGCCTTTGCGGATACTGAAGGCCGGGACAGGATTGCTTGGGAGCTGGTTTATGAAAAACGATTGGGCGCCCGCAATCAGTTGGAATTCATCCTCCCTTTCGGATGGAGCGAACAACGGATGTCGCGTGACGGAGACACCGGATGGACGTCCGGTCTGGGGGATATCGGCATCGGTTTCAAGCGGGTGATGTTTCACAGCCTGGAAAGCGGTTCCATTGTTTCCCTGGGCGGGGAGGTCTTCTTTCCCACAGGTGACAAAGACAAAGACTTCGGGAACGATACCACCGTGGTCGAGCCCTATCTCGCATACGGTCAGATCCTGCCAAAGGACTTCTTCCTGCACACCCAGGCCGGTTTCGCCTACCCGTTCGACCGCGACAAGCTGAATGAGGAGGTCTTTTTAAAGGTGGCGGTGGGACGCACATTCCTCACCGGGCGTTTCGGCCGGAGCTGGTCGCCCATGATCGAGGTGCTGTCTTCGAAGGAACTGACCTCCGGCTCCGAAATCAACTGGGATTTGGCGCCTCAGCTCCAGGTGACCCTCAGCCGGCGCCAGCACGTGAGGCTGAACCTGGGGTTCCGCGTTCCGATGAACAACACGGACGTTCGTAAAGTGCAGTTTGGTGCCTATCTCCTCTGGGATTGGTTCGACGGCGGTTTTTTCGAGGGATGGTAGACAGGATATGACGAAACCCATCGGAATAGGATTGTCCTTATTTGTATTGATTCTCGCCGTATCCGCCCTCACGGCCGGGGGGGCCGCCCGGAACCCCGTTCCGCTGCTTTATGAAACAGCGGATCGATGTCTTGCCTGCCACAACGGGCTGCTCACTTCATCCGGGAAGGACGTTTCCATCGGGTCCGACTGGCAGGCGTCCATCATGGCCCATTCCTCACGTGATCCCTACTGGCAGGCTTCCGTCAGGCGCGAAACCCTCATGCATTCAAAGGCCGCGCAACACATCCAGGATGAATGCGCCGCCTGCCACATGCCGATGTCCCGCCATCAATCCAACGCGCAAGGGGTGAAGGGCGGGGTGTTTGCACACCTTCCGGTTCTTGCGACCCCCATGCCGCTGGATCGTCTGGCCGCAGACGGCGTGTCCTGCACCATGTGCCATCAAATCCAGGCTGAAAAACTTGGCACCCGGGAAGGCTTTACCGCGGGGTTTGTCGTGGACCAGCGAACGCCTTTGGATGATCGCGCAATCTTCGGGCCTTACGATGTTGACGTGGGCCGCACAGAAGTCATGCGCTCGGCAGCCCGGTTCATTCCCACCCGGGCCGTCCATTTGCGGGAATCGGCGTTCTGCGCTTCCTGTCATACGCTGTATACCCGCACCCTCGGACCGGAGGGAGAGGTCATCGGCACACTCCCTGAACAGGTGCCTTTTCTTGAGTGGCGACACGGCGCCTATGTGGACACCCAAAGCTGCCAGAGCTGTCATATGCCCCAACTCAACCACCCCATGGCAATTACGTCGGTATTGGGACAGCCGAGGAAAGATTTCTCCAGGCACGTCTTCCGGGGCGGCAATTTTTTCATGCTCTATCTGTTGAACCGTCATCGCGCAGACCTGAAGGTGACCGCCTCACCCCAGGATCTCTCAGACACCGCCATGGACACGTTTTCATTTCTGCAGGCACAGGCTGCACGCATCTTAATCAAAGAAACGAGCGTGGAAAACGGACGCATGCAGGTGCTGGTGGAGGTGACCAATCTTTCCGGCCATAAACTGCCGACGGCCTACCCTTCAAGACGGATGTGGATCCACTTTATTGCGCGGGACCACAAGGGACGGGTTATGTTCGAATCAGGCGGGCTCCGGGTTGATGGGTCCATTACCGGTAATGACAACGATGCCGACAAAGGACAATACGAAACGCACTACACCCGTATCGATGATGAAGATCAGGTCCAGATCTATGAACCTGTCATGGCGACCCCCGATGGCAGGATAACCACCGGTCTTCTGGAAGCCATCCGCTTTATCAAAGACAATCGTCTTCTGCCCCAAGGCTTCGATAAACACATCGCCGGTCCGGATATCGCGGTTCAGGGTAAAGCGATCCGCGATCTGGATTTCACGGGCGGAAGGGATCTCGTTCTTTACTCGATTCCCGTTGCCAATGATTCCGGTCCTCTCAACCTAGAGGTCCGATTGCTGTTTCAGCCGATCGGCTTCCGCTGGGCTCAAAATCTACTGGAACACCGGGCCGAAGAAATCGACCGTTTTGTTTCTTATTATAATTCCAACGCCCAAGTTTCTTATCTCATGCTCGCAAGGGATTCCAGATCGATTAAGACCCCATGAACCTGGGAGAGGGTGTGTAACACCAACGATGGTGTAATGGTGTATATGATCCCGATATGGGCGCCGACAGAAACTTCAGGGGTTGAGGAGAAGTAAAGTGCCGCCACCACCACAGGGAACGTCGTTAGGAGCAAGGCGCCCTGGACAAGAGGCTTGGCTCCGGCGGCATCCATGCCCGTCCGGCAGGCAGAAAGAAACGGGGTAGCCGGCCAACAACTGCAATTACTGCCTTCCTGCGGATTCCAGTATCCATGCCGGCACCTCATCGCTGGCGGATACCTTCACATTATCAATGAAGGTCATGTTGGTGGGGGCGTTGGGATAATAACTGTTCGTGCAAATATCGTAAAAATCCAAATGATCGCGCAGATAGTTATTTTCAAAAAGCAAATCCCCGTAAGGAACACAACCGCCCATGTCTGCCCCATAAGGTACGATACCCGTGGGAGCATTACCGGTTTGTTAACAAAAATTGATGGCTAAAGTGGAAGCTGGCCATTTTTGTACTTCTCGAAGACCTTTTGGTAGGTCCCATTGTATATCGCACAGCGGATTCTGAGCATTGCATTTCCAGTCTCCTTG
>JAIPDI010000020.1 GCA_021737785.1 Deltaproteobacteria bacterium | reverse complement strand
GCGGCATCCCGAGCGTTGGTCCGGGAAGACTCGTAACTGGAATCCAATACCAACGGTGCGGCTGAATCCGCAGCTGAAGGACGAAATGAAAAAAGCTGCATAGTCACCTCGTCCGACAACTATCTTGACACGCGCCGTTCCTGCAATCGCTTAATAAACAAACTCCAGTAATATTCTGCAGCCCCTTGTTGTGACAGGGCTTCATCGCGACGATTATTAAACATCTGCATACCTAATGGTTTAAGTTGAAGAGTGAACCCATCATCTACAACACTAAGTGATTCGTTTAAACTGTTCATCGGGGCATCACCAGAATGCGAGAAGGCTATTCCAGCGGACCCAAAAGTAGCCGCCCCATAATAAACTGAGCATTCAGCGACTCGTTCACCACTATCATAAATAAACGCAGCAAAACTTGTTTCACTCAATCGTTTGAACCTACTCTTAATTTGTGAGTTTCTTTCAGAAAGTTCCTGCAGTGATCCTTCAAAATAGCGTGCTATGTATTCGTAGGTATTTTCTAAAAATTCATCCCGTTCGTGATCATCGAATTTTCTTTTAATTCTTAAATTGCTCGAACGAGCTTTTGGAAAGATTTTAGGTTGGAGTCTCACACCATAATCTTCAAAGTTTTTGGTTGATTGAGGCGTTGGGATTATTTTAGAGGCTTCGCGAACATCTTTAGCAACAATGGCGAAGGCTTCGTGCTGGTTGGCGAACATTGAAACAGCTTTTCCATCTGTCGGCGTAGCTCTTAAATGGCCAAATGGAGCTGAATGCCAATCGCAAGGATGCAAAATAACGGGAATAATTACTGCGCTTTTATCTTCATGTTTCTCTATCGCGCGTGTCATCTCTTTTTCATAGCAATAGTCCGAAGCGAGAAAATGAGCACTGACTAGTAGGAGTATAATCTGGGATGATTCTAACTCGGAGCTAATTTTTTCGTCAAAATCATTGCCAGCAATGATACGACGATCATGCCATGAAGAGATAACTCCTTGCCGTTTCAATAGGGCAAGATGGGTTTCTAATTCATTTCGTAGATCTTCGTCTTTATGGGAATAAGAAAAAAACAGCTTTGCCATTATATTTTTTCCTTTTGAATTAATCACAAATTTTTTAGCTGCTTCAGAAAAGCGACTAAGTTCCCTCCAGTAAAATTTGTTTCATTTAATCCCCGTTGATTCCAAAGATTGAACACATTCTTTTCGCGAGGTCGTGGAGGTCTGCCGCCGCCTCCGCTGGAACTGCACGTTGGAGTCGATAAAATCATATCCAAGTCGCCTTCTTTAACGATTACTCTTACACAAACCGATAAGCCATCCGCCCGGCGCTGATTAATTTGCTGATTTATCCAACTTTCGTCTGCATCGCCGATTTCCCTTTCAGATTCACCAATTCTGATAGTAATCATGATAGACTCCTTATGCCCAACGTATTGCTCACCAGTGAGGGCCGCTTTGTTGACCCGAATCTGGTGCAGCAAGTTGTTAAGTCTCTTCTCCAATACAGTAACTTACGATACTTTCGGCATGGATTGCTGTTGTATTTAAAAAAGGAATTCCGAATTCGTCTTGATTAAGTGTAAATCGTCAAAAACAAAACCCAGAACCTACATAATCCGGGCTTTGGTTTCTCAGGTTTCCGTTCCTCCTAAACAGAGGCTATATGTACTGAGTGGAACCGCTGCCCTGCGCCCCTTTTTGGCGATAGGTGTCTGCTCAACTGAATAGCCCGGCGTTCTACCTCTATGGAACGACAGCGGTATATTCCCGGAACCGTCAAACTTTGGGAGTCCCCCGGCACAGCCGGGGGTTTACCCTGGATTAATTAAAGGCAATTCAGTACAATCGAGGATTACGGCATCAATAGAATGCCTGTCGATCATTTTCTTTATTATGGACAGTAACTCTGCCCTGGTTGAATCTTTTATAATTCCCAATTCGATTTCAGAAAATAACCTATGATGGATAAGCGCTTGGTCTTCTTTCTCAGGTACGATGACTGCCATTTCGTTGCTTCCAAATGGGCGTTGGGTGTCAAATCTTGCATAGTGAATAAATATGGTTGAAAAGCGGTCAGGTCCGCTGTTGACCGCTATTTGGTCATGAAGGGCCTGAAATAATGGATTCAGAAATTCATTGTATTTGGGTAAATGGCTGTGTTTTGCCATGATCAGACTCCGAAGTCAGATGCCGGGTTTTGACAAAGAATATCCCAACTCGGGATTAGCATCGTTCTGTTTGTAAGGTTGTGAAAGGGAAATCTTCGGATCTAGGCTGAAGGTTTTTGCTCCCGACAGGAAAAAGTACCTGTCAGGAGCGGGGTATGGGATATTTGAGAGGATGGTTCATAAGCTGAAAGCTGAAAGCGCAAAGGCGAAAGGTTAAAGCTCAAAGCTGAAAGGTCAAAGCTGAAAGCCAGGACACTCGGTTGATAGCTGATGGATTAAATATTGGCCATCTTATTGCGAAATGAGCATAAGTCAAGAAAAATCATGTCTCGGTAGGGGGCATGCATTCACCTGAAGTCGAGGGGCTTTTAAAGCGCTTCGTAGTCAGATTCTTACAGTTCCCGTGTTTTCGGGATCTCACTCAACAATTTTCGGCCGCCTTATTCTCAGCTTTCCGGGAGTTGCTACACCGATACACCCTGTCAAACGCTCCAACATGCCCGATTTCAAAACTTCCTGAACCAGTTGTTTCATCTGTGGAATTCCTTCGCTCTCGGGTCTTAGGAGGAGTATGCCATAGTGGGTTCCTGGCGGGTATCGCCGAATATCTGCAAAGCTTTGTCCGTATCTTCTCAATAAACCGGGGTGAATACTTTCTCCACAGACTTCCTGGATTCCGGCCTTTGCCGGAATGACGGGGGGGTGGGTTGTTTTGTCATTCTTACGAAGGCCGGAATCCAGACCGGTTACCCCCAGTTATTGAGATGTTACCTTTGTCCGAACTAAGACAACGAAATACCGCCTTTTTCACAGAGAAATACAGGAATGCCCCTATGGCCGCCCGGCACCCGTTTTTATACAAGAAGATCAGGAACCGCATGATATGAAGGACGGGGAGGAAACAGTAGAGAAAGGAATCCATCCGTGTCCATGACACTGATCGCCGATCTCCTTTTGCATCCTCGAAAGGCAGGAATCAATCGATAAAGAAACGGTGCTGAAAAAACGTGAAAGTCTGAAGCCCGTCGCGGGGGCCGACCGTTATGCGAGGCGAAGATTCGGTTTCAAAGAAGAGTTACTCCTGGTGATTCTGCCTACCCTGACCGTTCTTGCCGTGCTTTTTTTTGTGGAGATCCTGAACAGACAGCGCCTCCTTTTTTCTTCCCTTGCATCGAGTTCATTTCTGATCTATCTCGACCCGATGCACGGCACGAATGCCGTTCGCTCGCTGGTGCTTTCGCATCTGTGCGCAGCATTACTGGGACTGCTGATGTATCAAATACTGGGTCCGGGATATATATCCGGAGGGGTGGCGATGGTTGCCGCTATCCTGCTCATGATTCTCCTCGATGCGGTACACCCTCCGGCGGTGAGCACATCTCTCATCTTTGCATTCCGGGTGGCGGACGAGAGCAACTTGATCCTTTTTGCCCTGGCCCTCGGTGTGACCGCAGCGCTTGTCCTGATTGAACGTTCCACCATGTGGCTGCTGGCACGGCATTCGAAATAACCCACCCCCCGATCGTAGAAGACAGCAGTTGATTTAGAGGACATCCTCTGATCCAAGGATGTGGGGGGCGGATGAACAAACGGAACCGGGTCCGGGCCGCCGCATTACCGCATGTAAACTCCTTCAGACCCTGTCCACAAGCCTGTTCAGGAACATGTCCACCACGGACGTACTGCGTGGTTCCTCCGCCGGTAGGTTTCCCGTCCCGCGTATATAAGCATTCCTCCAGGGTCATGGGAGAGCTGGATGTATTGATCCAGGCCATCAAAGAAGTCTGCAGCCACGGTCTCCCCGGATTTGATCTCCACCGGAATTCGGCGGGTCCCGAGATCAATGAGAAGGTCCACTTCGAGACCCCGATGATCGCGCCAAAAATAGAGAGGCGGTCTTTCCCCGTTGTGGAGAAAGACCTTCTGAACCTCATTTATAGCGAAATTCTCAAAAATAGCGCCTCGCAACGGGTGGTTACGTAGATCCTCAGCTTTCCGAATCCCCAATACATGGCACAAAAGTCCGGTATCCACGAAATAGAGTTTGGGACTCTTGATGAGCCGTTTAGAGAAGTTCTGATGATGCGGCGGGAGCTGGTAAAGGATATAGCTGGCCCGAAGGATGGAAAGCCATCTCCTGGCCGTGACATGGGTGACTCCGGCATCCGCGCCCAGAGAAGACGCGTTCAGAAGGGAACCCACCCGACCTGCACACAGACCCACAAACCGGGTGAAGGCATCCATGTCGCCGATTCCCGCCACATGGTGAACATCCCGCTCCACATAGGTCCGAACATAACCGTCCAGCCACACGGCGGCATCCAGGTCTTGGTCATGAATGCGCGGGAAGAATCCCCTGAACAGGGTTTCGTATAAAGCAAGCCCTGGGTAATCGAGGACGTGATGCCCGGGCTCAATAAAGGTATCCGGGGTGAGGGCCTCCCGGCTGCACAGCTCGGCAAGGGAAAAGGGGAGCAATTCCAAAATCGCGACCCTGCCGGCAAGGGACTGGCTGATCTTCTCTGACAGGAGAAAGTGCTGGGAACCGGTAAGGACGAGGGGGCCTCCGCGGGATTCGTCTACAAAGCCCTGGAGATAAGAGAAGAGGTCCGGCGTCCTCTGGATTTCGTCCAGTATGGCTCCTCTTCCTTCCAGCCGACGGAGGAATCCCCTTGGGTCTTCAACAGCCTCTTCCCGGTTTTGCATATCCTCCAACGAAATATAATGAAATTGGGGGAACGTGGCCCGGGCCAGGGTTGTTTTTCCAGACTGCCGGGGTCCGGTGACAAAGACCACAGGAAAAGGGCCGGCGAGTTGTTTTAATCGCTTTGAGAGGGTTCTAAAGATCATGGATTACAGATACCATGGAATCGGGATTCGTGTCAAATTGAAAGTTCCGATTTCAAATTGTCCAAAACCTTAAAATGTCGGTCAAAAAACGCGCCCTTTCCGGTTGACCGGATGCTCATTTGACCACCCAGGCCACTAATCATCTTAGAAATAGAATGCCGGCTGAATAAACCACGCTATCTAATGCGGATGCCCTAAACCAAAAACGCCTTGTGCTGTGCTGTCATTCCGGCATGCCCTTAGCCGGAATCCCCTCCTGCGTATTTCTGGATTCCGGCCAAAACCGTGCCGGAATGACGGAAGGGTAATTGTGCAAGGCATTTTGTCGGAAATCTTGTCCGGGGCCGAGAGATGGAAGTCCTTTGTGATGTCGGGCGCCGGGCACCCGGTGACTTCTTGAAAGGTAGAAAAAACTGGAGGAACGCAAGGCGGATCACCGGTTACGATTCTCCTTTGACCGAAGGCCGGGTTTGTGCTAAAATGCACAAAGTCGGCATAACTCAACCACAGGAGCGGAGAGACACATGAGTTCGGAAAGCCCCTTGAAAGACAAGGTTGTCCTGTTGGTGGATGACGAGCCCGATATCCTCGAAACCGTCGCAGAGGAACTGGATATGTGCATTACGCACAAGGCGACGGATTACGAACGGGCCCGCCAGTATCTCCAGAGCTACACCTATGACATCGTGGTCCTGGATATCATGGGCGTCAACGGATTCGATCTATTGAAGATCTCCGTGGCCAAAGGATTTCCCACCGTGATGCTCACGGCCCACGCCTTGAGTCCGGAAACCATCAAGAAGTCCATCAAATTGGGCGCCCTTTTTCTCCTTCCCAAGGAAAAGGTCTCGGAACTGAAATCGTTTCTCGAAGAGGTGGTCGTGTCAGGGGGCCAGTCCGGATGGCGGCGGCTCTTCCACAAACCCGGAGATTTTTTTGACCATCACTTCGGACCCGACTGGAAAGAAAAAGATCAATTCCTCAAGGAATTCATAGCGGAAATGAAGAGCTGAGGGGAAACGGGCGATGTCTTTCCGTCGTTCCGGTTGACAACCTTGGCAATGATAGGATCCAACCGTCTCCCAATGATCCCAACGCTCTGATATGGGATATCCGAGCGACCGCACTAAACCGGGCCGGTCCTGTTTCGATCGGCCCTTTTTATGTCCTCTTCTGTCGCGAGGAAGATGCAGGGCTTGCCCGAGAGAGGATTTTTGTCGACAAAAACGACTGTTTCATATACGTCTTCGATGGTCCTGTAGGTCACCACCTCTTCGGGTGTCCCGATCTTATGAATGGATCCCTTATTGAGAAGGAGCAATCTGGAGGAATACTCGCTGGCGAGGTTCAGGTCATGGAGTACCATAACGACCGTCAGTCCTAATTCCTGATTCAACCGTTTTACAAGTTCAAGGATACGCACCTGATGGGTGATATCCAGGTGGGCGGTCGGTTCATCCAGCAGCAGCAACGTCGGTTCCTGCGTCAAGGCCCTCGCTATGGAGGCCAGCTGCCTCTCCCCCCCGCTGAGTTCGCACATCCGTGTCTCTTTCAATTTGAGCGCGCCCGTTAACTCCATATATTCTTGTGTGATCGCATCATCATCACCCGTTTCAAGGAACTGGTATTTCCGGTAATGGGGGATTCTTCCAAGGAGCACATACTCTTGCACGGTCATGGACGTCGACTCCAGGGTTTGCGAGACCACGGCGATCTTCTGCGCAATCTCCTTATGACGCATCCTGTCTATATTTTGGCCCTCGATGAAGATTTTCCCCCGATCGGGTTTCAAGACCCGCGAGATCACCCGGAGCAAGGTTGTTTTTCCGCACCCGTTCGGCCCGATGATCCCCAGAAGCTCGCCGGGGGATACCATGAAGGTGATATCACGGAGGATGAGGTCCTTTCCATATCCGCAGGAAAGGTTCTCCACCTTAAGGAGCGCATCATTCACAAGGTAACCTGCTTTTTACTCAGGGCATACACAAAAACCCCGCCCCCGATGATCCCGGTAATGACACCCACCGGAAGCTCGAAGGGGTCGATGACAATACGCGCGATGGTATCGCAAAGGATCAGAAACGATGCCCCTGCCAGGAACACGGTGACGAGAAGGATACGATGGTCCGGCCCCGTAAACATGCGCATGAAATGGGGGATAATGAGGCCTACGAATCCTATAATGCCTGCGACGGACACGCTTAAACCCGTAAGCACCGATGCGATGATAAACAAGAACCGTTTTGTCTTCTCCACATCGATGCCCAGATGGATCGCCTCTTCTTCCCCAAGCGCAAGGGCATTCAGGTCCAGGCAGAAAAAATACGACACGATGAGCCCCGCAAGCGCGCCGACGACAGCGACTTTTATGAGAAGCATGTTGGGTTCGTCAAGAGACCCCATAATCCAGAACACGATGTTGTGAAGGTCCTCCTCGCTGCGGGACACCGCCATGATGAGCATCACCAGGGAGGAAGAGATAAAACTGATCATCACGCCTGTCAGCAACATGCCCTGGGTCTTCAACACCCCCGTTCTCATGCTGATGCGGTAAACAAAGATAATAACCAGTATGGCGCCCAAAAAGCCGGAGAGGGGAAACGCAATGACCCCTATGGCGTCATACCACCTAAATACAATATTCATGCATACGCCCAGTGAAGCGCCGCCGGATATCCCCAGGGTGTACGGCTCCACAAGGGGGTTCCTGAAAACCCCCTGCAATATGGCCCCGGCAAGGCTTAATGAACCTCCCACGGCAAACCCCAAGATGATCCTGGGCAGACGAATGTCAAACAGGATGCTGTATTCCCCTGACCCTTTTCCTTCCAGCATGATGTGAAGCATTCTTTTTATGGGTATCCCTGCGGCGCCCAAACAAAGGGAAATAATGCAAATGCCGCACAACAAGGCGCCGACAATTGAGAGAAGCATCAGCCATCGACCCATCTTCTTATCCATCATTTCACATCACCATGGCCAAGATCAGGATGTATCAGCCCTGCGATCTCTCTTAAGGCCTCCACAAATGTGACGGGAGTGGGGCTGCAAAGCTTGTCCGGATCGACAACGTATACGTTTTGGTTCTTTACCGCGGCAATAGAGGGATAGGTCATCCACCTTTCTTTCTCTCGTTTTCCGGCTTCACCTTCGCTGGAACCCATTGTGGCGACAATGATCACTTCCGGGTTTACGCTCAGGACCTTTTCCCTGCTGTAGGTCCCCCTCCCCTCATTCAGGGCGACATTTATCCCTCCGCCGAATTCGATGTAATCGTTTAAAAACGATTTATTTGTCACCGCATGAAGCGGCTTGATACCCAGCTGCATAAAGACCGTTTTCTTGGGCAAGTCCTCCAGTTTCATGCGGATCGCTGCCACCCTTTTCCTGGCATTCTGGACGACCTCTTCTGCGGTTTTCCTCTGTCCAAGGATTTCTCCCAATTCAATAAACTGCCGGCACATTTGCTCAAAGCTTTTGGGGTAAGAGAATTGAACCACGCGTATTCCCAGGGCCTTTAGTTTTGTCAATTGTTTTTGCCTCGCCAGGTTGCTGGCAATCACCAGGTCGGGCTTGAGGCTGATGATCTTTTCCAGGTTGGCCTGGAGGAGGGTGCCGATTTTTTCCTTGTATTTGGCATCCTCGGGCTCCACGCAGTAGATGGTGTTTGCAACCAGTCTGTCTCCGGCGCCCAGCAGATAGATCCTTTCAGTGATGGTCTGCCCCAGCGAAATTACTCTTTGAGGGATGGGCCGGGAAGTATCCCCACTGTGATCCTGATCCGCCAGCAGCGTGCAGGGGGTTGAGAATACAAACACTGCGGCAATGAAAATTTCCTGAATCAAACGAATGCATTGAACACGTTTCATGGCACCTGTCCCTTCATCCGGATCTCCCTATCCGGTCCCATAGCGGACGATTTCGGCAAGGGTCCGGGGAACCCGGAATCCCCCACAACAAGGCCCCTTGAGCCCCTTTGGGAGCGCCTCTGCCGGCGTCGCTGCGGACGCCTGCCATACACCAGGTCGAAAATCTTCACAGGCGTGCCAGGATCCCTTCCACATCACAGTGGGATTCAAAATGATCGGCAAGCCTGTCATACTGGTGAAACCGGGCCAGCCTCCCCGGCCCGGGGGATCTTTCTTTCAGGGCTTTGGCCCGCCTGATTTGATTGAGGAAGTCCCCCCTGAATCCCGGTGAATCCAGGATGCCGTGGACATAGGTCCCGGCAATATGCCCGTCATTCAAGGTCCATCCGTCTTCCCAGACCCGGCGTTTTCCAGGTTCGTGTATCCGCAACAAGGGCCCCCCGGTCTTTTTCAGGATTCGGGTTCTCCCCATGTGGATCTCATAGCCGCCGACCCTTTTCCCGGTAGTCAAAGAGGTTCCGGTCACCTTTCTCACCACCTTTTCCCCTTCAAGGAGGGTTTCCACGGGAAGGATACCGAGGCCCCGGATCACCTTCAGGTCCGATTCCACGCCAAAGGGATCCCTTACGGCCTCACCCAAGAGCTGATATCCCCCGCAGATCCCCAAGACCCGCCCTCCGCCCTCTACAAATCTCTTGATTTCCCTTTTCCACCCGGATCGGGCCAGCCAGGCCGCGTCTTCCATGGTATTCTTGGTCCCCGGAAGGATGAGGCAGTCATATTCCGGGGAGAGGTCCTGGGGTCTGAAAAGGTAATTGACGATGACATCCTTTTCTCTTTCAAGCCCTTCCATATCGGTGAAATTGGAGATGGCACGCAGCTTGAGTACGGCGATATTCACCGTCTTGGGGCCTATCGGTTTTAGGGTGCGCCGATCCTCCTGGACCGCCACCGAGTCTTCGGGATCGATGAGGATATCGTTATAAAACGGGATCAGGCCGAATCCCGGTTTACCCGTCTTCTCCTCGATGTATCGCATCCCCGAAAGGAAAAGCCTCGGGTCTCCCCGGAATTTGTTGATGAGGAATCCGATGGTGATCTCCCGCTCCTTCCGGCTCATCAGATGAAAGCTCCCGATGATCTGTGCAAAGACCCCTCCCCTGTCGATATCCCCTATCAAGACGCAGGGCGCCTTTGCCTCACGGGCCATTGAAAAATTTACCAGGTCATTCTGCTTCAGGTTCATCTCGCAGCAGCTTCCCGCCCCTTCCATCACGATCAAATCATACTCCCGGGAAAGGGTGCGGTAGGATTCCATGACCACGTGTCTCAGCCTCGGTTTTAACTCATAATAATTCAGGGCCTCCATGGTTCCAAAGACCTTCCCCTGAAGGATCACCTGGGAACCCATATGGGAAGACGGTTTGAGAAGGATCGGATTCATGTGGACCGAAGGAAGGAGGCCGGCGGCCTCGGCCTGGACCACCTGCGCACGGCCGATCTCCCCCCCCTCTATGGTGACAAAGGAGTTGTTGGACATATTCTGGGCCTTGAAAGGGGCGACCTTGAAGCCCCGTCTCCTGGCGATCCGACAGAAGGCCGCGGCGACGATGGATTTTCCCACGTCGCTCCCGGTCCCCAAAAACATGATGGCCTTGGCCATTTGCCCCTCGCTTTCCCGAAGATCTCATGACCCGTTTTCCGCAGCACCGAAGTCCGGTTCGCGCGGATTTTTTCGGCGTCGATTTCAAAAAGTCAAAGGGAACGCTGTTCGATCAATCCCTTCAGGGTGCTCAATATTCCGCCATCCTCCTCCGCCACGCCCTTTGCCCCGTGCTCCCTGCTCCATGCTCCCTGCTCCCTGCTCCCTGCTCCCTGCTCCATGCTCCCTACCCGTATCTGCGGCAATACGCCACAAGATTGGTTGCGGCCTTTGGATTGGATCCCCAGTGGAGGTGCACATACGACCCCAGGACCCTGTTCTTAACAAAGCCCTCCTTACCCGTTGAATCGGCCTTGTGACCCCTCATCTCATAGATACATTCAACATCCATACCTTTCTCTTCGATCATGGAATAGTGGAACTCATGGCCCCTTGCCGTGGTTCCTGCCGGTCCCAGGATCCCCTCCTGCCGGGTGACGATCTCACGATATCCGAGGGCCTTGATCCCACGCGCCATGGTTGCCCTCATGGGAAAGATGCCCGCCATGGGAAAGGATCGTCCCTCCAGGTCCCGGATCTCTTTCATCAGAAACATGAACCCGCCGCACTCCGCATATATCGGTCTTCCGCTCAACCCGAAGGCGCTTATCTCTTGCATGAGCCCCCTGTTCTGTGAAAGGGTTTCACAGTGGAGTTCGGGATACCCGCCCCCCAGGATCAGGCCTTTGATGTTGCCGGGCAGATGGCTTGCGCGTAATGGGGAAAAGGTGACCAGTTCCGCGCCAGCCTCCCGAAGGAGACGCAGGTTCTCGGGATAGTAAAAGGAGAATGCCTCGTCCCTTGCAATGGCGATACGTACCAGAGGATCTCCCGTCATCCCTCCCGCCCTTACGGTGTCCGCCGTCACAGGGACCTTGGGCAGGGCCTCCAGCAGGGAGTTCATGTCCAGGCCGGTTTCAATCCAGCGGGCCAGGATGTCTTCATGGTCGTCATCCGGCGTGAAATCCTCATCCGTGACAAGCCCCAGATGTCGGGAAGGCATCCCGATCGCCTCATTGCGCGGCAGGCACCCGAACATTGACAGACCCGGGACGACGCTTATGGCATCAACCAGCATTTTGGCGTGGGCCTCGCTCCCCACCCGGTTGAAGATGATGCCTCTCAAAGGGAGGTCCGCATCAAATCTGCAGAACCCGAGCGCGACGGCCGCGGCCGATCGCGCCATGGATCGGGCATCGATCACCAGTATGACCGGGAGATCCAGCCACTTGGCCATCTGGGCGGTTGAACCTGACTCATCCGTGCCCGAGAGCCCGTCGAACAGACCCATAACGCCTTCCGCCACCGCCACGTCCGCACCTCGGCAATGGCGATCAAAGATATCCCGGTTCTCTGCACGGCCCATGATCCACCCGTCCAGGTTATGGGAATCCCTCCCCGTAATCCGGCGGTGATGGCCCGGATCGATGAAGTCCGGGCCAACCTTAAAGGGCTGCACCCTCAATCCCCTTTTGACAAGTGCCGCCATAATTCCCAGGGCAACCGTCGTCTTTCCGCTGCCGCTGTGGGTACCTGCAATGACGAAGGCCGGAATCTTTCGGTTTGACATCATGGCAAGTTACGGCCTCCATTCGTGTTGTCACCTTCCGGCCAGGGATAACCAGAAGGATTTACGGCAATGGTTTCGCCCCGATGTCTGTCTCTCCCCAAGAACATGACGGCCGTTATCCGCACGGGCAAGTATCCCCGATTCATCTCTCGATTCCAATCCTTGCCTTAACACCCTTGCTATAGTAGTGCTTGATCTCTCTCATCTCGGTCACCAGATCCGCTGCTTCCATGATGCGCGGGTCCGCCTTCCTGCCGGTAATCACCAGTTCGACATGCGTTGGCCTTGCCCGGATGACTTCCAGCAGCTCCTCTACGGAAAAGAGATCATAATGGGTGGCGATATTGGCCTCATCCAGAATGACAAGATCATACATTCCGGAACCCACGATCTCCCGGACCTCTTTCAGGCCCTGCCGGGCTGCCTTAAAATCCTCTTTGTCCGGGTCTCTGTTGACGAAAAAGCCCAACCCGTATTGTTTCAGCATGATGGAATCCGCCAGCCTCTCCACCGCCTTAAGCTCGCTATACCTCATCCCCTTGACAAACTGCGCAATATAGACCTTAAGCCCGGCGCCGGCAGCGCGCAGAGCAAGCCCAAAGGCCGCGGTTGTTTTTCCCTTGCCATTGCCGGTATACACCTCCACAGTTCCTATCATCTCGGGCTCCTCGATTCGTGGCGCCTTTTAGAATCCGATTTCATATCCGACCTTGAACATGCGATCCATCCCATAATATAGATAGTTACTGGTTGCAGTGGAAGACAAATCGCCCGAAACCTGGACTTCGGAATTGAAGATATTGCTCACGCTCGCCGTGACATAGCCTTTCCATACCTTGAATTTTCCAAAAAAATCCAGTGTAAACGTATTGTCGAGATTTTTTTCCCGGCTGGTCACGAGATCGGCGATCAATTGGAGGGTCAGGTCATCCGTCAGGTAGTAGAGGCCCAGGCTGGTATTGAATTTGGGCCCGGTTTGATACTCCTGGCCCTTGGGATCATTGGCCGTCGGGTCGGCCCAGTAACCGGCCGTATAGAACGAGATGTCGCTCAAAAAAGCATCATAATTCACAAAAGGCGAAATGTCTATCTGCCACTCAATGCCCTTGGACTCATAATCGCCGGCATTAAAATAGGTGAGGGGATATCCCTTGGATCGGTCCACCTCGATTTTGTCTGAGTAATCCATATAGAAACCGGCCAAACGAATTTGGGTGAAAGCGGTATTCAGTTTGATGCCCGTCTCATACGTCCACCCCTTTTCAGGTTTGAGATCGGGATTTCCCTTCAAGAAGTTGCTGGCGTTGTAAAGGTTGGTAAACGTAGGGGCACGGAAGGCCTTTCCCACGTTGGCAAAAAGATTCAGATTTTCGGTGGTCTTGAAAGCCACGCCGAATGTGGGTAAAAAAATGTTGTAATTCTCCCCGTCGGCATCCGCATTAATGAACTGCTCCCTGGCGCCCACGGACAGCGACAGGCGGTCAAAGAACTCCCTCTTGAGCTGTGCGAATACGGCATAATCGTCCCGGTGGTGTTTTCCATACTGGTTGTTGTAGTCTGCGGCACGATGGGTGTAATCGCCGCCGATAGTGATCTCCGTAAACAGGAGTTCATACCGAAAGTCCCCTTCCAGGCCGTAGTTGTAATTTGAGTTCCGATCCTTCGGTTCTTCCGGGTCCGTATATTCATCCCTGTTAATCCTGGAATAGCTCCCAAAGGCCTTAACCTTAAAGACATCCGTCTCATACCTGATATCCGCGAACTGATCGTAATTTTCTTGATCCGTCCCATCCATGGGTTTGCCCGAGTCGAAGATCTTTTTGAAGCCCGTCTTATAATAGGATCCCAGATAGTCGATGTGAAAGTCCTCAAAGGGGGTGATGTCCAGATTCAGGTTGTACTTGTGGGTGCCCTCCGTATCATAGCGGTATTTTTGCGTAAAACTGCGCGAAATTTCCGTGATCCCCTCCAGGTGCTGATAATTGAACCCGGCATTGATGAAAGGGCCTTGAAAACCGACCGCGCCGTTCACATACTGGTAATTGCCCGCTTCCACTGCGGCCCGGGTGGAGGTCGCCGCAGGATTCTTTTTGGTGATAATATTGATAACGCCCGACATGGCATCCGCCCCATAGAGCGTAGAAGCGGCCCCTCTCAAGACCTCAACCCTTTCGATCATCTCGATGGGGATGGCGCTCAGGTCGTATCCCTGCCCCGCGGCCCCCTGGATAGGAGAGCCGTTGATTAAGACCAGCTCACCGTTTTCTATCCCTCTGATGGACAGGGTGCTGTTCATACCGCCATGGCTGATGCCCAAGGGGCCCATAGCTTTATACGCAAACGAGCCCTTTCTTCGGAGTGCATCCACCAGATTGTCCGCGCCTGTCTCCTTTAGTTCTTCGGCGGTGTAGACCGATACGAATCGAGAAGATTCCTTTTCCTTTACCGCAAAGGGTTCCGCGGTAACGGTGATCGTCTCGAGGGTTTCCAGTTCCGTCTCCCCTGCGTTTGCAGTGCCCCACGCCAGTGCCACACCCAATGTCACGGCCATCCTTAAAAGATCCCTCTTCAGTGTCTTGCCAATCATTTTCTCCTTACCCTCCCTTCTTTCACCCAGCAGTCCTGTCCGAATCGGTTGGTGTCTTCGATAGAGGAAAAGCAGAAGGCCGTGCCCAAAAAAAGCCGGAGATGGAAATTTCGCGCATGGGGTACCCTCACATTTGTCGCCAAGTTATACCCATTATCACTTGTGCGGAAATTCCCTGTCACGGATGTACCCGCGAGCTGCAAAAAAGCCGTGGCACGCCTTTCTTTCATCCGCAATCTCATCACCCGCGTGTCGGGGTGCGATACAGCCCGCCACTTAAAAAGATGTCGATCATAAAGCCTCTATCAAAATTGACATGAACGGCAGATTCCGGATGGGCAAGGATTTACCGCTCCTTGTTCGTGACGCCCGCTTCTTCAAAGGTGAGCATCTCTCGAAAAATTCTTACTGCACCCTCCATTATCCCCATGGCAAGCGCCCCACCTGTGCCCTCCCCAAGACGCATCCCCAGGTCCAGGATAGGTTCGATCCCCAAATGTCTCAGCATAGCCATATGGCCGGGCTCCTCGGAGCGGTGGCCGGCGAAGACATAGTCTACCACGGCCGGACAAATGGCGTGGGCCACTAAGGCCCCGGCCGCTGAAATAAGGCCATCGAGCAGTACTGGACGACTGTGGTAGGCCCCGGCCAACACACACCCTGCGATCCCACCAATCTCGAAACCCCCGATCTTGGATAAAACATCCACGCCGTCCTCGGGATCCGGCTGGTTCACATGAATACCCCGGCGAATAACGTCAGCTTTCTTCAGAAGTCCTTCATCATCCACACCCGTCCCCCGGCCGACCATCTCCTCAATGCCCATGCCTGTGATCACAGTACCGATAGCCGATGAAGCGGTTGTGTTGCCGATTCCCATATCTCCTGTGCCCAATAGATCCACACCTTTCTCAAATAGGTCAGTGGCAAGTTCGAAACCTGTTAAAATCGCCTTTTCAGCATCAATGCGCGTCATGGCTGGACCTTTGGTGAAATTCGATGTTCCTCCGGCCACCTTTCGGATCAACAAGTGATCTCCTCTGTCCAATGAAGCGGGATCCAACACGGGGATAATCCCCATATCAACAACCCAGACCTCTGCGTCCACTTGACGCGCGAGTATATTAATCCCCGCACCGCCCCTGAGAAACGCACGAACCATCTCGCCAGTAATCACCTGCGGATATGCACTCACGCCTTCATCAACCACGCCGTGGTCTGCGGCCAATACCAAAATCGCCTTCCGCTCAATGGAAGGCGCCAAGGTCTTGCAGATCTCACATAACTTCTCGGAGATCTCATGCAGCCTGCCCAGTGCTCTGGTTGGCATTACCAATTGAGACGTCCGCTCCCTGGCCCTCTCGGCCCATTGTCTATCCGTTTGCCCAATTCCTTCTACAATTTCCTTCAATTGCAAATCTCTTGCGGCCATCTTGTTTGTACCTCCTTTGCATTCTATTAGATTTCCTTTAAAAGCGATTCAAGGTGCTCCTTTCCCATTTCCGCGCTCCGGTTCTGGGCTTGAACCCATTCCATCAATTTATCTATCGCACACCCGGAATCGATTATCCGCCGGGCCCTATTTCCACCCTCTTTCAGGTTTTGAACCTCTCCCGCTATATAGCAAATAGGAGCAGTGTTGATGCAAATGGCCTCGTACAGCGCCCCTTTATCCCTTCCGGTCAGGACTTTCAATAACCTCCATGCCTCTTTACGGGGATTATCTCCTCCAGAGATCTCTTCTACAGTCAACCTATGACAAAGCCCAATTTCCTCAGGCAACAGTGTGTGGCTTACGATATCGCCTTCTTGAGAAAGTTCCGCTATGCAGCTTTCGGCAACCGGAGAAATCTCATCCATACCGCCGGCCCCGTTTCCGCTCCGGCCGTGAAATACCATTGCCTTCTTGAAGCCGATTTCTTTCATCGTTTTTATGACCGGAATAATCATCTGCCGGGAATAAACCCCTCTCACATCGCTCCAAAGACCAGGATTATTCATTGCCATGGGTCCAAAAAAAACCCCAAGCGTTAAACGCTTGAGGATTTACCTTCTCCACAAACTCGAACTTGATGGCAGGTCTTCTGACTCTCGGATCGCTCTACCAACCGCGCCTTCCCATCCAGAACTCAGCGCATCGCTAAGAGTTGGACAGTGGCTTGTTGCGGAATTCGTCCCCGAACACAGCGGCGGGTCCATACCGGATTCTCACCGGTTTCCCTATTAAGCCTATTATGAGCACCATCGAGTACTTTTTTTTTGATTAGGCCGAAAAAATAATTTGGTGTCAAGAAAAAAAATGCCAAGCCCCCAAAATGCTGTTTTCAACTTACCTCAGACATCGTAGAATAGCTGCGGCTATTTCTCTTTCATCTTGTACGAGTGAAAAACTTCCCTTCCCCTGAAGGGCCAGCTGGCGGATTTTTTCCTGTTCGGCTGGCGGAAAACCGATGACGCTGAGTTTATCGTACCGGACCGCTGCCGGAAAAGGATCCCCGCCCCTATTCCAATCCCCGTCGGTCAATAGCAACCCGATTTTCCGCTGAAACTTGTTCACGTGCTTCAACCCTTCCTCCAAAGCAATCCGGATATTGGTGTCGCCATAGGATTCCAGGGAGAACAGCCTCTTCAAAACTATTTCCGGACCTGCTCGCTCACCTATTTCCCTCAGGACGAAAACCCCATTGCTGAAAGCGAGAACAGCGTAATCCCTCTTGAAGTGCTGGGCAATGGCCGCTGCAGTAATTCCGGACATGACGATCTTGGTTTGCATGGAGTAACTAAAGTCAAGCATCATTACAAAGGCTTCCCGTTCTCTGTGCCTTACGTACGATACAAGGTTCTCAAAGGCTCCTCGTTCCGGTGCCTCTGCATATCTTTCGAGGCTCAGGTCCAATTCAATTTCGGCGCCATCCATACAGCCCTTGACCAGTTCAAACCTCCCTGACCGGTATCCGGTGTCAGCAATTTGCCTGGCTATTTTGATAATGAGGCGACTGGCAATTTTAACGGCCTGGGCCGCCACATCCTCCCGTAATCTGCCTGCCATCCGTGCAAAGGCTTCCAGTGCGCCGGGGTGTTCAAAAAATAGATCGAGCTCTTCCGGATGCTGGTTAAAATAGGTCGCCATTCGCCAGTAATGGTGAGGGTCGTTGGTTTCAAAGTCCATGGGCACGGCTTCACCAGTGACCTCGTCTAAAAAACAACCGGCTAAGGAGTTGTCATTTTTTGCGGGCGCCTCCCCTTCCTTCCCAGAGTCTTGTCCTATTTCCCGGTTCAGGCACAGATCCACCGCACGATTCGAGCATGTTCAGTGGTGATCCTTGAGGCCGTTCCAGATCTCTTCAACGATGTCATCGGCCGTCTTTTGCGTCATTTCATTCAGCCAGATTTTATTAGACAAGGCCATTCGGGCAGATAGCAGGATATTTTGGTCCGGACAATCCGCAAGTTTCTGCATGCCGGCAAACAGGTCCACCATATCAATGGCAGCCCGGATGGACCCTCCTAATTTGACGTCCGGATGATCCCTCGTCGCACGAACCATTCCCACTGCAAACGCAATCGTATCCGGATCCTCCAGACCCGTCCGGACCCGAACGATCTCTCGCTCTTCTTCTTCGCTCTGATACCCCAGTTGAATGAGACAGATACGGTCCATAAAAGCCCTGCTAACCCTCACGGTACCCACATCATCATAAGGATTTTGGGCCGCGATCAAGGTAAAAGGACGAACAGCCCTTACCGCGCCGTACCGTGGAACATACATTTCTCCTTCTTCCATTGGCGAAATAAGGACGTTGGAAACATCTGCCGGCATACGATTGAATTCCTCGATGTAAAGGATACCTCCCTCTTCCATGGCCTTGGTAAGGGGCCCTTTTTCAAAGTACTCCGGTTGATAACCGTCCGACATCACCTTTGCCGGATTGAAATGACCGACCAGTTTGGCCGGTGTGAGGTCCACATTGCCTTCAATAATATATAAAGGGGTATTGGAATCACGGGCGATTTCCCTGAGCAAGGTGGATTTGGATGTGCCTGGCGGCCCCTCCAGTAGAATGTGTTTACCCGCCTCCATGGCAACCAGTATGGATTTGGTTTCCACTTCTCTCCCCACGATTGCGCTTCTGATTTTCTCATAAATCTCAATCATTTTTGATTACCCATAAGGCGTTTTTTATTATAACGCAAGAAACCTGGTCCTCAGGGTCAGGTCAAAGTTCTTTGTCTCTGCCTAAACAAACGCTCTAAGCGTGTGAAGAGAACTAAAGTTTGAAGCGAGTCCCGCCTGGCGGGATTCAGGGTCCATTTGAAGCGGGGACCTCCCGATCAGGAAACCTCCACAAAATCCTTTCCGTCCACACCGCAGAAGGGACACTTATTTGGCGGCTTCCCAAACTCAATATTTCCGCACACAGGACAGATATAATAGGATCCCTCTTCATACCCATCAGGATCGCCGATGGCCTGGCTGATCAACCTGGTGATGACCGGCCCGATAGACATCGCATATTCCAGGCTGTACCTGCCGATAATCGCATCTTCTTTCACCGCTTCCTGAACCATGGAAGGGAGGGCTTTCATATAATCGTAGGATTCTTCTTCCAAGGCCTGCTTGAGGTTTTCCATCGTCTTATCCAGCAGATTGGATGCCCTGAAGTGCGATAAAGCATGGTACATCTTTGACATGGCAATGGCCCTCAAAATTCTCTCTGCCTTTCCATGACCTTCTTTGTCCGCGGCCTCCGCAAAGGCCATATACCGGACATAGGATTCCGATGCACTGGTGAACATTGTCAACAAATTATCGATAGTCTTCGCCATAGCACCCCTCCCTTTCTACCTTGGACATACATTGACCCCTCTGATTTGTATAAAACGGTCTTCGGTTCCTTGAACCATCCGGACTGCGCTCTGATATATCACCCCGTGTTATCAGCAGAACACCATCAGCGAACACACGGTGATAATCACCCCGACCCAGGCAGCGCATTTGAGAAGCCTGCCTGTCTTTCGGATATGCAGGGGCACCGGATCAGGGTTTCCTTGTCCCAGCCAGGGCTTTTCTTTTCTACCCCCCGGATAGATGGTCGGGCCCCCCAGTTGCACGCGAAGGGCCCCCGCCACAAAACTCTCCGCGTGTGCGCTGTTGGGGGAATCATGCTTCAGTCTGTCTCTCAGTGCAGTCCTTATCCCTCCTGACGGGTTTAAGCGGCAAATCCATGCCCCGATAAAGAGAATCACCAGGGACAGGCGGGCGGGGACAAAGTTCATGATGTCGTCGAGCCTTGCCCCGGCCCAGCCGAACTTGAGGAACCGGGCGTCTTTGTAACCCACCATGGAGTCCAGGGTGCTCGTCACTTTAAAGGCGAGCATAAGGCTTATGGCGGTCATGACCGGGGAATATCCAAGAAGATATCCCAGCATTCCGCCGCTGACCCCCCAAAAAAGCGGGGAAAGAAACCCGTCCACAAAATTCTCGGCCAAGGTCTCCATTGCCGCCCTGCAGACCCCCTTTTCATCCAGATATCGGACATCGCGGCCCACCACCATTCCAATCCTTTTTCTGGCTTCTATGAGATCACCGGCCTCCATCGCATGGACCACGCGGTCCGTATGGGTGAAAAGATCCTTGAGCGCAAGGCATGAATAGCCTATGAAAAGATCAAACATGAGCCCGATCACCATATGGATATGGCGGAGCGCAAGACTCGCTGTCAAATAGGCGACAAGAAAAACGGCCTGAACCGTCCCCACCAGGAGGATGCCCCCCCACTTCCCGTCCAGGCCCAGGCGTCGGAATATCTTCGTGAAAAAGAGGATGCAAAGGCCCATCAACCGGATGGGGTGGAGCCGGTAACGGGGATCCCCCAAAAGGAGATCCAGGAGGAATGCAAGGAGGAGGATGACGGCCAATGGAAACATGTTCACAATCCTGGCTGAGACGGCTGAAACGACGCCAGAAGCGAGAGCAACAGATCATTGTCTGCCGGCTTTTTAAGGCCGATGCGAAAGAAGTTATCTTCAAGTCCCGGAAAATTCCTGCAGTCCCGCACGTACGCCCCATGAGAAAGGAGGTGTCGAATCATATCATCCAGGTTTCCTGTTTTCACCCATCGGCACAGGATATAATCGGCTGACGCAGGATACGGGACGATCCCGTCCAGGGATTGGAGACCGCCAAATACCCTGCGGCATTCCTGTTGAACGCTCGTGCGGGTGTCATCCTCATAATCAGGGCATTCTGTTAGCAGGGACGCCACCCGATCCGCGATCCCATTGACCGCCCACGGCTCCTTGGCCTTTTTCAACCGTGATATGACCGGTTCACTTCCTATGACCCCCCCCAGCCTGAGGCCTGCGATGGCAAAGAATTTTGTGAGGGAGTGGAGCACCAGGATATTGGGGAGAGGCGTTTCGGTGAGGAGACTGTTCGTCTTCCAATCAGATAGAAACTGAATGAACGCCTCGTCAACCATAAACCATTTTTGCGGAAACCTGCGGGCCAGTCTTAAGATGACGTCCTTGGGAAAGACATTGCCCGTGGGGTTGTTGGGACGTGCGATCCAGAGGGCATCCACGTGGTTTAAAAGGCCGACCAGTTCATTTTCCGGCGGAAAGGCGAAATCGTCCGCCGGAGAAAGGGGACACCTCACCACCTCGGCGCCGGCCAGGAGTGAGGCCCGCTCATAATCGTGGTAGGACGGCGTGATCACGGCGGCCCGCTTGAAGCCGAGCACCCTGGGCGCATGATAGATCATCTCCGTCGATCCATTCCCCGCCAGAAAGTTGCGTGAGGATACGTTGCAGACCGTTTCATAGTAAAGGGCCACCCCCTCCCCTTCAATGCTGGGATAGTGCTCGACAGCCTCAAACAATTCCTGCCATCTCTCTTGAATCACAGGGGGCGGACCCAGGGGATTGAGATTCACACTGAAGTCCAATACAGGCCGAAGCGGCACGCCCAGCCTGGCCATGTCCCGCTGCGGGGCGCCACCATGCAAATACTGCGATTGTCTTGTCATCATCCCTCCAACGGCAGGTCACAGCCGTTATAAATAGAATCTTTGGTTGTGGCTTTTTATATATCTCACTTCATTTTGAAGTAGAGACCATTAAGCATGCTGTTCAGCGTCATCTCTAAAACGGGCGGCATATCTTCAATAGCCACAAGATCGACCATATGGTCTATGTTCCGGCCGGCGATCTTTTCCGCTATGCTTTTGCACAATGCTTCATGGGTGTCCAGGCCGGTGATCAGCCCCCTTTGATAGTCATCGCTCATGGCGAATGACGATTCCACGAAAGCGGCGTATTCGGGCTGGAGGAGTATTCCTTCCAGGCCCCCTGACAGGTCTCCCCTCTCAACACCGCATTCACAGGCATCCACTGAAATCAATTCAGAGATACTGATTCCCCTCTCCTTCAGACGCCAGAAGACATTTCGGGGTGCCGTGATGCTGTTCTGTCTGTAAACAGCCTTTTTTACAGCGGCATACACCGTCCCGGCAATCAACTCTCCCAGCTTTGAGTGCCCGCCCGCATTGTCCGTCAGGCGGCCCGTCCCCTGGGCAACGATCAGATTATCCGTCCCCGTGCCCGTGGCCTGGTTCACCAGGGGGGTGTAACGGCTCCTGATATCCAGATCCTGCAGCGCAGCGGTTTTCCCCTCGGTAGCGCTGATAACGGCCCTTGTCATGGCGCGCGACGTGAGTTTCACATTGGGCAGGAGGATGATATTGATCGTTCCCGGTTCATAGAAGCGCCCTTCATCCTTGGACATTCTCATGGCGTTCGACCTGATGCCGGCCGTTACCAGGGCATAGACCGCCATCTCCCTGAAACTTTGCCGTTCTATCACCAGATGGTCCATGTCCACGCCGGTGAAGAGAAAACTGGCGTTTTCTCCGGATTTGCCGATGACCTGATATACCCGATCCCTTTCCCCCTCCAGGCCGGACTCATGGCTGATGGCCCAGCAGGGGGGAGGGGAATAATGATTGCCGATGGAGGCGATGCCGTTGCGCTCCCCTTCCAGTGTGGAGAGAACGGCCATGGGCGCTTTGAAATCGATGATCAGGGTCTTGTTTTCAAAGTCATGAATGGTGCTGCGCCATACCCGGGCATCCTCAACGTAATCAAGGGCCAGGTCAAGTTTGCGGGATTCGGACAGCTTCTCCTCTAAAATCTGATTCTCTTTAACGGCAAATGCATCCGTATAGATCGTGGATGAAAGCCATGAAACGAACTCCCCTGCCCTGGTGGACGCCCTGCAGGTCAGATCGCAGGGAAAGTAGAATATCTTTCCATGAGTTACCGCCTCCACATCCTTCCATCCAACGCGGTTGAGAAACCTTTTGGCGGTTTCCCTGTCCCCTCCACACCCATAGATGACCTGCGGGTTGAAATTCATCCACTCCTCTTTGGTGATCGTCACAATGTTCCCGTTTTTCCCCAGTTCAGGAGGGATACCGCCGGCGGCCCTGATCATCTCATTCTGAAAAGAGTCGTCTCCGGGCGTCATCACCCGGTCTTGCCCCATGAGCCGGATGACCCGCCTTCGGTTTGCCGCAGGGATATGGGCGACTTTACGGGCAACGACTTGAAACGGGGCCTTGATCCTCCGGTTAAGTCGACGGGCCTCCTCTGTTCTATTGAATATCCTCCCCAGGAGTTCGATGTTCCGGAAGATGTCATCCACGCTCTTGGCATCCAGATTGACCAGCGTGCACCCCGCCCTATGACGAAACCGTTCTCTTACCCTTTCATGGAGTGACGACAGAAAAATCAAATCCGGCTGTATCGCCTCGATAGCGCCGAGAGACGGCGAAAAAAAGCCCCCCACGACCGGTTTCCCTGCTGCTTCGGGGGGATAGGTGCTGTAATAGGTGATCCCTTGAACCGCATCTCCGGCACCAATCCTGAAAATTATCTCGGTGATGCCCGGCACAAGAGAGACCACCCGTAAAGGCGGCTTTCCAAATGTCACAGTGGTCCCGGATGCATCAACGAATTCCTCTGAAAAGGCCAGCGATGCGGAAGGCCCCACCATGGACCCGATGAAGATGGCCAACAGAAGCAGGACTTTGGCCGTATTGAAAACCATTTCTTTTTTCATTCACTTCCCCGTTTCAATACCAGGTTAAACAAAGTGCGATGGAGACATGGACAGCCCGCTGACAAAATACACTATCAGGGCGCATAAGCAACCTTAAAAAATGACGGTCCGGCCCCAACGAAGGCCAATTGACGGTGAGCCCTTTCACGCGCACCTGGGTAACGTTGCCCGACATGTCCCTGATGTGGATTTCACCGACAGCGCCACCATAATCCCCATAAGTCCGCCAGTCAATGCCCGGTTCATTGGCCAGGAGTTCCCCAGGGGTCTTTACCGGAGACTCGTGGATCTGCAATTCGTCAACCCCAATCCCCTCGTTCGGAACATCTTTCCGTTTCTCAGGGATCTTTGTGGTCGGCACCACCACCTCATCAAGCGTTTCCACCGTCTCCTTGCGCTTTTGCCCATTCTCGGCCAGACGGATCCCCGGCATAATAGACAAGGCGATCAGCCCTGACAAAGGTGCGCTCCTTTTCATGATCCCTCACTTATCTTTCCAGCCACAGAGGCGAAACCCGCGGTCAGTCGGTTGGAAAATCAAACAGACGATTATCCCGATCCGTATTTTGTTTGTCCTCCCCTCTCTGCCGTGGTTCAATGCCTCCGGCCCGGGGCAAAAAAAATCCCCGAACCGAAATGAATCGATCCCGGGATTTACCTTTTTTATCCTCAAGATCATATAGTTACCCTCAGTCCGCTCCCTGATAATTCTTTGTCCCAGCGAGCAGACATTTTCCCCGGGCCGCACAAAGCATCAGACAAAGCACCCTTATTGTGTTTCCTCCACTCCCTCACGAGCCGTATAAATCAATTTTTCGTACAAGATTTCCAGGCTGGTTGTGCTCTTCTCGATTGCCAAGGCAGCATATACAACCTTCGAATTGAAGTAGTTGTAAGGAAAGACAGCGAGTATCGCGATGCCGAGACCTGTGGCTGTAGTGATGAGTGCCTGAGCTATCCCTGCGGTTACCAATTGGGGGTGTTCAATCCCGCTTTGCCCCAAGAGCTCAAAAGACGTGATAATACCGATCACCGTGCCGAAAATGCCCAGCAGAGGAGATACGGTAATCAAAGTGTCGAGCACCTTGAGATATTGACGCATTCTCTTGATTTCGTCGGCAGAGGCTGTTTCCATGGCCTTCGTCATAGAGAACTCTCGATGCAGAATTCCGCTTATCAGAATTTTGATAACGTAATCCTTAGATCCACCTGCCCTTGTTCTCACCGCCTCCCAATCCCCGACGCGGCATAGCTCAAGGACCTCGTCTACAAGGGGTTGATTACAGCGAAAACCCTCCCTTGCCCAAAAAAGAAACCTCTCTATGGTGACCGTGAGGGAGATGATTGAACATGCAAGGAGGGGGTACATCACGGGACCGCCCTTCAAAAGTACCTCGATCATAATGGCTTCCTGCGATAGTGAGATGCGTCATTGATTCTACATGGGCAACAATGCATTTTGGGAAGACCAAGAGACTGTCCTGAATTGAGAATGCTGCCTGGCATTAGAACTGTGGGACCTATTCTCGATAACCCATCGAGATGCGCTATCCATTACCATCAAAATAGACTTTTAGAAGGCTTCTCCAGTTTTCCCTTGACAGCAACCCGGTATACTGATCAGATGAAGAGTACTGTTTGTCGTAAAAGGAATGCGACGGACCTGGCCCTGCGGGCAAATGCGCATGATCCTGGCCTAAAGTGGGCATACGTTAAGGAGAATATCTCTTTATCTCCATATATTGGGATCTTTTGGATAACATATACAAACTTCTGGTTGAGAGATCTTTGGAGCTCGGCGCTCAAGAAGCCAAGCTGATTGATACGACACAGATTGTCTTTGATCCGCGATCACATCTGAAATGCCGTTTTGGCTGCAATCGATGGGGAAAGTTCTGGACTTGCCCACCTCATCTGAACCTTTCTCTGGAAAGCTTCATGCAGGCATTTTCAAAATATAGCAAGGGGATCATCATCAAAACCACTACTCCCAAAAGGGGCCAAGAAGTCGCCTTAGCCATCGAGAAAGAAGCTATGCTAGGCTTCGGTATGAGTTTTGCTTTTGCGATGGCCCTTTGCGTGCTATACGAAGAATGTGCTTATCCAGCCCCATGCCAATTCCCCCATCTGGCACGACCATCAATGGACGCTTATGGGATACATATCGAACAAACAGTTAAACCATTGGGATTCAAAGTCGCTTTTGACAATTCAGGAAAGCTGATACCGGCCTGGTATACGATGGTGCTCTTTGATTAGAATTCTATAAGACCCCTGAGACCTCTGATGATAATTGACACCTGCCAAGACATCGCTAATCCAAAACTGCCAGGACACAGGCTACCCGAGATCAGCTCTATTCTCTTATTGCGGTTGTCATGGTGATCCTTTTTTTACGCTCTTCAATACTGTCCGAAATAGGGCTACCATCTGGTATCCCATTCAATTCCGTTATAAATTTTTTGGGCAACCCATGTGATGGCACTACTTACACCCAAGGCGGCCTAACGGCCGCAACCAAAGATATTTGAAATTTGACTAAATTTGAGGATTAAGGAATTTAGGGATTTAAGAATTTGGAAGCATACTGTTTTATCATGCGAATTCCCCAATTTCCCAATCCCTCAATCCCTCATTCATTCAGTAAACTTTCTAAGCTTTTTACGAAATTCACAATCTCTCTATACTCATTACTCATTTGTCGAAAGGGGCTTTCAATTATTTATAAGGCCGAACGTCGCCCCTTACACGTTTTTTCAAAAAATTCAGACCGTAAGGGTAGACTTTGCTGACGAGCCTTTTTAACACACCATAGTGCATCATCTACTCCGTCAAGTGAGAGCTCAAATTTGGTATTGAGCGGAGAACCCTCAACATCGAGGATGGATATTCCTTCTTCTTCAAGTAGAATACCTGTCTCTCCATCAGAAGCGGAATATTGATAGCCCTCAACCTTTTGATAGCCGTTGCTTAGCAGTTCCTCCTCCAGTTCCTCAAATACCTCTGTGTCCATTTATTTCCTCCTTTCATTTTTGGCTAGGTGGAATACGCTCTGTGGGTTGGCCATGCGAAAAACGGATTTTTAATCTTACCCTGTTACGATACATGAATCCATGGAAAGATGATTGCCCACGGGCTACTACCTCAACAATACCAATTGTGCTAATTTGCCTTAGTTAATTTATATATCATGATATTAAACGAAATTATAAATATGTGATGATATTTTGAATAAAACAGTTAATTTCGATTTACATAAGAATACTCTCTACTCATGCTGGAAGCATACCTTCAATTTCTGCCAGAAGGTGCGGGCCTTAATACGCTGAATTTCCTTTTTTGTAACCATTAAGCAGTTTTTGATAATTTCGATCTCAGAATCCTTCTCAGATATTATACCTTTGAACTCTTGTTTCTTTTTCTCTAGGATGTGACTTGCTTCCTCAAGCCCCTGTTCTTTCTCGCGCACAAGAGAGGACATGGTCTTCAGTTCTTCTTCCTTGCCTCTCAGTTGTTTCTTGATCTTCTCGTTTTCTTCCCGTTTTTGTCTCAGATCTCTCTCTAAGCTACCCAAAGCCTCTTTCAAGGCCATAATCTCGGCGTCTTTGCCCACCAATAATTCACGGCCTTCATTTCCCTTCTCTTCCAATTTTGCCTTGAAAGCTTGTTCACTAATGTCAAGGGCTTGTTTCAGTTTCTCGATTTCCTGCTCTTTCTGAGAGAGGGCAAGACTCATCGTGCTAAGCGCTTCATCCTTACGGGCTAAACCTTCCCTGATCCTCCCAATTTCTCTGACGCTCTGTTCCAGTTCTTTTGTCTTATTGCCGAGAGATTCCTTTTGTCCGTTTGTCGAAGGACCATCGGAGGCCAGTTGTTGATGGAGTATATTTATCTCATGATTTCTATCGTTTACAGTGGTTTTTAATTCCTTAATCCGTGTTTCCGCATGCTTCAGGGCAGCTTCCTTTTGCCGTATCTGATCTCTTATGGTCTTTCTACCCATTTTGGCACCTTTGGCTATCTAAGACGGCAGGGGGTAGAATCAGCTGAACGGGAGACACCCCAAGTCTGAGCACACCAGGGAATCAACACCACAATCTCGAAATCCCATTTGACACTGAAGAACCTGTTTCGCCTATGGTGCATTCTAAATTGGCTTCATCCCGTGATTTCGCCATATCTTACTTTTATCGGCTCTTTATCCGATATCATACTGTAGCACAGGCAGAATTTCGTTATCACACCCCTTAATAAGGGATTCATGTAATGGGAGAGTTTTCCCAACCATCGACTGAGTCTCTGCCCTCGTATGTAATCCGGCTGGAGCAAAAAATCCCTTTTTATATCTGCCCGCAGCATCACAAAGAAAATCAGGCAACCGACGATGTAATGCTCCCACTCGTCCTGAAGATCTCCCCAATAGATGTCCATGTCTAAAAACTTGAGCCATTCATCATCAGAGATCGGGATCTGGTTTGCATACCCTTTTATAACCAGTTCCTGTCCCCAGGCATGAATCAACCTATCAAATTTTTGCATGATTCTTTCCTTATCGAAGAAATCATCGATATCAAAGACGATTTCGCGTATTTTAACAGCGGTCGAATCCTTTGGGTTCACATAGTCCCTCCATGGTTCAAATCATCCCCCTTCCGCCATCCCCCACGCTTTACTAAAGCATCTCTTTTCTAGAAAGATCACCGCCTTGAATGGGGCGTTCAATCCTCGCCCACGCGACCCACCCTGTCTCTGATGCAAGCAATCAGGGTCTCGAGTTCCTCTACTGTTAGGATTTCCAAGAAATCAAGATCGAGGTCTGTTTTGAGAATCTCCCCAATCTTCTTGATGAGTTCTCCCTTTGTCATACATCCCTCTCTAAGGATTCAAAGCGTTTTCCGACACCTCATTTCGTCGTTTTCTACGGTATTGGTGCTCGCTTTCTCCCGGGTCAAAAGGCCTTCTCTTCGCAGCAGTCCTATTCCAGCAAAATAATGCTGTAGGAGTTATACTCCTCGGTCACATCATGGGCTAAACTGAACGCTTTTCCTATGTTTCTTAGCGTCTGAAAGATATCTATGGCACAGGATTCAACAGAAGGCCGTCTATCCATGGGAAAGGCGCATGCATCGGGATAGGAACATTTTTTGCAAAGCGCGCAATTCTCAGAGACCAGGGCAAAGGCCTTGTAATATCCTTCCAAGAAAAGCCTCCGTTCCAGGGCAACGGTTCCCTTCCAGGCATTGACCTGGACCTTCCTCTTTCTCTGATTATCCATATAAAACTGGCTGTTTCTCGAGGTTCCACAAAGGAGCAAGGCCTTTTTGTACTCACTTAAAAGGGCCTTGGTCTCATCGGGGGAAGGGGTTTCGGGAGGGCAGCACCAGTTGGTGCCGTACTTCCTGCATCCGTATTTGCATTTCAGCCGGACCCACTGGGCAACGCAGATATCACTTGTCTTCAAGGGAACGATCTCATGGATAGAATATCTCCCCCCCAATTCCCTGAGTTCGTTGATGATATCCTTTTCCGTCTGGCCTTTTACAAATGAGTATACGTTTCCCCGGTTACCCTGCATCGGCCAACTCCTCCGTGTCGGTTTCGAAAATAATCCGGACATCCTTTTTCACGGCCAGTCCCAGTTCCGCCTCGGCCGCCTTGATGATGCCACAGGGCACGGGACAACTTGAATGGAGATTGCATTTGCCTGCTTTTTCATAAATCAGGTTCTTATTAATCGGAGTTTTGATAATCTCCATCATGTCTAGCTTTCGCAGTTGCTCTTCGAGGGTCTTAACTTGTTCGCATTCGCTCCTTATGGCAATTCCCACGCTCTTTCTTTGGCTTTTGAAGGCTCGAACAACGGTCTCAAGACCGCAAATACCCGATTCAATTCGAACAGTGATCATAATCTTCTTCTGTCTCGGATTCCCCCCATGACACGAAGGGGAAAGAGAGATATGTCCAGGAAAATACACTGCGCTATTTCTGATGAAGGATCTCCTCCGGCACCAGTCCTTCCAGATGAGGAAACTCGTCCTTCATGTGGGGGATCTGCATGGCCTCCATAAATTCCTGCTGAAAGTTCTTTTCCACCGTCAGCTCGATGTATTCCACGTTCCGGGATACCCAATTGGCCTCCACCCGCTTTTCCCGGTCCAGCAGGGCCGCCCTTGCACCGTCTCCGGCGGCATTGCCGACGCCGATTATTTTGGCGATCTCAACATCCGGGAAGAGCCCCATGATGAGGGCCTTTTCCCGGTCCACATGGGTCCCGAAGGCCCCGGCGATCTTGACCGCATCCACCTTGTCAATCCCCATGCGCCGCATCATCAGTTTGCAGCCGCAGTGGAGGGCCCCTTTGGCCAGCTGGATCTGACGCACATCCTTCTGGGTAATGACGATATCCCTTCCAATGCTGGCCTCTTCGGCCCAGGCAAGGACGAATTCCGGCTGTTTGCTGTCTGCGTTCCTTCTGAACCGGTTGGATTTCTGTTTCTTACTGAAGACGCCACTCTTTGTGATAATCCCGGTGCGATACAGTTCTGCCAGCACATCCAGGATTCCGGAACCGCAAATCCCCTTGGCCTTCATCTCCTTGGGCTCGGAAAAGCCGCGCCAGGCATCGCGTCCAATGACCTTGTAGTCCACTTCGTGGGTTTCAGGGTCAATCTTGATCCGTTCTATAGCCCCGGGGGCCGCCCGCATCCCGAAGGCCAGCTGCGCCCCCTCCAGGGCCGGCCCTGTGGCACAGGACGAGGAGATGAGCTTGTGTTTGTTCCCGAGGACCAACTCCCCGTTGGTCCCGATGTCAATGATCAACTGGAGCTCTTCGGACTTGTAGGGGGCCTCAGCAATGAGGACGCCCACATTATCCGCGCCCACAAATCCCGCCTCATTGGGCAGCACGTGCACATAGGCCGCCCGGTTCACTTCAATAGCCAAATCCCGGGCCTTGATGTCCAGGCTGTGGTGGATGGCAGGGGGGAACGGGGCCAGGCCAACATATTCCGGATTCAACCGGAGCAAAATATGGTGCATGGCCGTATTGCCCACAATGGTCACATCCTCGATATCCTCCCGGGAAAGGCGCAGGTACGCCTTGCCCTCTTCCGGGGCCTCGATCCATTCCTCAGGCCCCTCATCGCCCTTTTTTTTCTTCACCTTTTTTTGAGGGGGATGGGTCCCCTTGATGGCCTCGCCAATGAGCCAGTTGAGACCCTCGACGATATCGGCGCTCATCCTTTCGAGACCATCCGGCGTGGTCATGTGAAACGTGATCCGCGCCATCACGTCCTCCCCGTACTTGCACTGGGGGTTCATGAGGGAGACCGTGTCTATCACCTGCATGGTGTTCAGGTTGCAGAAATAACCGGCCACGGTGGTGGTGCCGATATCAATGGCCAGACCATAATAATCTTCACATCTGCCCGGCCGAACCCGTATGACCTCCTGATCCATCCATACGCTCACGGTCACCTTCCAATCCCCTTCCCGAAGGATGGCGGATAGTTCCCTCAGGGCATGAATGTCAATCCTAAGATGTCTCAGCCCGTGCAGACGTTCCAATTCCTTGCACACCCGCTCAAAATCGCCCGTAGGCTCTTCAAAGGTCGGCCTTTCCACCTCTACATAATAGCTCTTCACTGCGGGATCATGTCGGATAGGGATATCCCGTGCGGCCTTGCTCACCACCTGTTTACCTGCCCTCGATTCTTCCGGAACAAAAACCAGCACATCCCCTTCCACCCTCGCCACACAACCGAGGCGGTAGCCGTCCGCCTTTTTCTCGGCGTTGATGAATTTTTCTTCCTCTTCCTGCCATGGGCTCACATGTCCTTTCTTCGAATCAATCCCGAATTTTTCAAAATATCCTTCTTCAATTCGGACAATACATTTACCGCACTTTTTCTTTTCGCCGCACAAGCTTTCTATATCCACACCCAGACGTCTCGATGCCTCGATCAGGGTCAGCCCCTTTTCCACCTTCCCCCTCCGGCCCGAAGGCTGAAAAATGACCATCGCTTGATTATCAACCATCAGAACTTCTCCTTATTTCATTCGTAAGCGGGTAAACGTCCCCGGTTTTGCCCTATCCCGGGGGGACGACATCTCCATCCTATTTCTTCTTCTGAAGTTCTCGCAAACGACCGATCATCTTGATGCCCTCGGTAACCGCATTTCCGGCAGATTCGGCATAGCCGTCCGCCCCGAAAAGACTCACCACATCTTTGGTAATGGGGGCACCTCCCAGCATGATAGCCACGTTGGGATTCTTCTCTTTGATCATCTGAATCACCTTTTTCATCCCGAGCATAGTGGTCGTCATCATGGCAGACATTGCCACAATCTCTGAATCGGTTCGCAATTGCTCTTCCACGAACTTCTCTAGGGGAACGTCTCTGCCCAGGTCATGAACCGTAAACCCCCCAACGTCAAACATCATCTTGACCAGGTTCTTGCCGATATCGTGTACATCCCCCTGGACCGTGCCGATGACCACCTGCCCCTTCGTGGAGCTGCCCTCCTTGGGCACCAGGGGTCTGAGGATATCCAGCCCCGCATACAGGGCATCCGCACACATGAGCACCTCAGGGACAAAGTACTCGTTTCGATCATAGAGATCCCCCACAATCACCATGCCGGCGGCGAGCCCGTCCATAATGGCCTCAAGGGGATCGTATCCTTCTTCTACCACCTGTTGCGCAGCACTCCTCACAGCCTCCTCGTCATACTCCACCACTCCGTCGCTCAACCGATTGTGCAGTTCTTCTTGGGTTGCCATGTTCGTACACTCCTTTCTCGGTTTCCCTATGAAAGCCTTCCCACCGCAGGACTCGGCTTTCGGCCATAGGTATGGGTCGTCTCCACACAGGCCCGGGTGTTTTCTTCGATGACCGGCGGCCACATGTCGCATCCCGGCATGATCGCGTCCGCCCCATTGTCGATGGTCTGTTTCACGGCCTCGATGGCCTGTTCTTTGGTTGTAGTCTCATCGCAGGTGATTTTGTAGGTGTCCAGGTTTCCCATGAGCAATACCCCATTACCCAGCTTTTTCCTGGATTCTGCCATATTGTTCTTGATGTCCACGGTGAGTCCATCCGCATGGCATTCGCTCATCATCTCGATGAGAGGGTTGGTATCCCCGCAGATATGGAGGATCTTGGGGGATTTCCAGGAATCCAGGATACGGGTCAGCCGCGGTTTGATCATGTCCCGGAAGGTGCGGGGGTTCAGGAGATCAGCGGCGACCCCCGGCTCTCGGAGGGTGATATAATCACACCCGGATGCCTGGAGGAACTTCCCGATCTTGATGATCATCTCCGTAATCTTGTCCAGGGTCTCTTCCACCTTTTGTTTTTGCTTGAATACACCCTTCAGGATCATATCCAGCTCAAGCATCTGCCCTGCCTGGGTGAAGGGACCCAGTTGCCAGCAACCGATGGGCAACTCCGGGGCCTCTCGTTTGATGATCGCGATGGCCTTGGGAATCAGGGGGAGCCTCCCTCGTTCCACGATGTTGTCAGGGATCACGACCTCGTCCATCGTCTTCCATCTTTTTTCCGGTATGGTGGGATACAGGATGTCCTCAGACTCTTCGTATAAACTGATCTCGTTGCCGATGGCCTCCGATTCCATGGTCATGTCGTAGGGAATCACCACACAATCAAATTCCATGAGTCTTGCGGTCCAGACCGCGGACATGGCCATCCTTTCGGCATCTGTGTGGATGGTTGGAAAATTGTACCCGGCCTTCTTGATGCCGGGCATCAACACCATTCCCATGCCGCTGAAAAAAGGCATGGTATCGATCGGCTCTTTGCGCAGCAGCCTGAGTACGCGCTCCTTTGGGGTCAGTTCCGCCATTAGAAAATCTCCTTTCTTCTGAAGGGTTCGGTTGTCCTCAGGGTATGGGGAATTATCCCACCGTCCTGAGCTGATCCACAAATTCCGGGAACAGCTTGAAGAGCGGATGGTTCTGGTCCTCTGGCAGCCTTTTTGTCTCGGCAAAGGCCGCAGCGGCCGTAAAGGCATCGGCCATGGCAATGGCCGGGAATACCCTGGAAGCCCCGGCCATAGGACCGGAGAAGATCATGTCATGGTACAGAAAGGCCGCCAGCGATTCCAGGCCCGCATCTACGGCAGCCCAGCCTTTGAATCCCCACAGCTCTTTTGCCTTTTTCCACATATACGACCCATTGGAGGGGGCGCTCCCCGTGGGAAAGCCCCATTTCTCCTTGATCATCCGGTTGGCAAGGCCACAAAAGGCCACCGCCGGGCCGTTCATCACAGAGGTGTCCACAAAGATGCTGTCGAAGGTGGCGCCCACTTTTTCCATGGCATCAAGGAGCTTCTGGGTCCCGGTGATCCGCCCCTTGGGCAGCTGGTCTTCCATATCAAATGCCACCAGGAGGACATGCTTGACGCCCATCCCATGGATCTCTCTGACCTCTGTCTCCAGTTCCTCTTCCCATACGGTCAGGCTGTTGTAAAACATCCGGTCCAGGAGCCCCTTTTCCGCGCAGTAGGCGGCCCCGGCCAGCTTGGGTTTCAGCTTCCAGGCATCCACGCAAAAAGGCATGTCGCTGACAGAGGTGATGAAGTCAATGTACCGCTTGAATTCCTCTTCGCTGTTGGCGACCACATCCGCCATTCCAGGGACTCCTGTCTCGCTCCACAATCGGTCCTGAGTTTTCAGAAGTTCCTCTCCCCTCTTTTCATCGAAACCCTCCTTTCTCTTTCCCTCGAAGACCTTGTCTCCCTTTTGAAAGATGGATGAACACACCACGGTGGGATAGCTTCCCGGCTGTCCTCCAAACTTCACCCCCCCTACCTGACACACCTTTTGTTCCCTCTCAAAATGAAACATATGCCTCCCTCCGTCCTATACCAATGATTATCAGTGAACGAACCTCTTCGCCGTCTATCACACAGTTCAGAGACGTCTTGGAGCTTCGGATCGTCCGAGACGGCTGGATTTTCAACGGCTCTAACCGCAGTTAGGATGATCCGGCGTGCTAACGTAAAACAGCCTTCCACAGGTCTCTTATTAGAGACCATAGCTGAAGCTCGCGCCGAATGCTATAGTCCACGGGATGGTTTTCTGGTATAATAAGGTCTATTTTTGCTGCAATGCTGATCAAACTGCTCAGGCTTGGATTTCAACAATACCGAGGTAAATGGCAAACTGTATTAATTGTGAAATATTATCCATGTTGAGCTTTTCCATGATGTTACTGCGATGGGTCTTGACTGTGCTCGGACTGACGTAAAGAATCTCAGAGATCTCCCTGGTGGAACGGCCCTCGGCAATCATTTGAAAGACTTCTCTCTCCCGATTGGAAAGGCTGTTGTAGAGATCCTCCTGAGGTGACTTTCTCTTGAGGGAAACGTAATCTTCAATAACCTTGTGTGATATGGATGGACTCAGGTAGGTCTCTCCCTTGAGTGCCGCGTGGATGGCGTTGATAATGTCAATGCCGGTGGAGTTCTTGAGCAGATACCCTGATGCACCAAGGCTGAACAGCTCGCTGATGTAACGGTCGTGGGAGTGCATGGAAAGGACGATGACCTTGGTCTGAGGGCAGACCTTCCTGATTTGCCGAGTGGCTTCAATCCCATTTAACAAAGGCATCGCGATATCCATCAACACGACATTGGGCTTTAACTTCTCGACTTTCTCAACTGCTTCCCGCCCGTTTTCTGCCTCTCCCACCACTCGCAGATCGGTTTCTCCCTCCAGGAGCTTTACCAGGCCCTGCCGAACAATGGTGTGATCATCCGCGAGAAAAAGACTAATGGTTTTATCGAGCATGGGAAGACCCGTTGATGGGGATTCCGATTCTAAGGCGCGTACCTTTCCCTTTTGAAGAACGGAGAGAAAATTCCCCGCCTAACATGGATGCCCGTTCTCTCATGGACAACAGGCCCAATGTATTGTTATTCCGAGTGACTTCGTCGCAATCAAATCCTGATCCGTCATCCTCTGCCGCGAAAATGATATGGGGGTAGCTTTTGATGATCGAAAGTCTAAAATTCTCTGCATTCGCATGCTTCAACGTATTGGTAAGTGCCTCTTGGGAAAGCCTATAGAGGACTGTTTCGGTCTCACGATCCAGGCGTTCTTCAAAACCGACCATTTTGAATTCGATATTCAGTTGAGAGTGTTTGGAAATACGTGTCAAGTAGGCGTCAAGTGCCGGCTCCAATCCCAGGTCACTCAAGAGAGGCGGATGAAGTCTGTAAGATAAGCGGCGCATTTCCTGGTAGGTCCGGTTAATCTGCTTCTTAACATCAGAGATAAGCCCTTTCACAAGGTCCGGGTCTAGGAGCGCAGACTTCTCGATGGTTTCCATGGTGAAATTGATTCCCGTTAAGGCCTGCCCTGCTTCGTCGTGCAGTTCTCGTGCAATCCGCCTGCGCTCCATCTCTTGTGACTGAAACAGCTTCGAGGTCAGTCCTTTAAGTTCCTCCCGGTGTTTATGAACGGTCCGGATTAGCCGGGTGTTTTCAATAGCTCCGCCCAAGAAATTCCCAAGAGATCCAAGCAGATGAAAATCCTGTTCAGTGAGATCTCTGCTTGATGGGACATGTAGGGCAATCAATCCCGACGCCTTTTCTCTTGCGGTGATTAAAAAGCAGGTAAGCCGAAGTGAGGATGGCTTCCCTCGAAGTTCTGCAACATTCAAGTCAGCGGAAAAGGCGGGGAAATTGGACTTGGGTTCAAGAGAGAGGCCCTTTTTAAGCAAGGCCCTCATGAGGGCCTGATCATGGAGGACGAGCTCGTAGGCATGATTACTCACCCAGTCGGATAAGCCTTTCTGAACGCCGAGGGGAAAAGCGGAAGCTGCATGATCGATCAGAAAGATACCCCCGGAGGTAAGATTCAAGACATCCAAAACGTTTTGAAGGGCAGTCATAAGGATATAGTCCAGGTCTTGAGTGGCATTCATGGCAAGTGCCACGGCATTCAAAAGAGAAAGTTCCCTGTGCCGCTGTTGCAGATTTCGGATGGCATCCATCCTTGCTGTGATATCCTTCACGATTCCTTCGTACCCGATAATCTCCCCGGTTTCCCCTCTCACGGCGTTCCCGCTTAACAGGCAATGCATGCGGGTTCCGTCCTTTCGCTTAAATCCCGCCTCAAAATCTTTCACAAATCCATAACGATCAATCTGTTTCTTGAACACGTGCCAATGCATCGGGGTATCATATACATCTTCCACGGAAAAGAGTGACAGCAACTCTTCCTTGCTCCCGTAACCCAACAAATCCAAGGCGGCCTGGTTCACATCTCTGATCGAACCCTCCTTTGACGTAATGAAGATCATGTCCTTTGAGCCTTCAAAAATGCGACGGTACTTGTTTTCGGAAAGCCTCAGATCATCCTCTAACCGCTTACGGTCCGAGGTGTCCTTAAAGACCTGTACGCCTCCCATGACGTTGCCATGATGATCCTTCAACACGGAGATGCTGGAGGTAATCGTAATGGTTCGGCCCGTTAACGTTGTCGCTACAAATTCCTTATTGTAGTTGTGTTTCCCCTTCTGGCCGCCTTTGTTGTGCGTGCAGCCTGTTTGGCAGGTTGTCTCTTTGAATATCTCCTTGCAGTGAAGCCCCAGGGCATCTGAGGCTGAGATCCCTGCTATTCGCTCTGCTGCGGTGTTAAAGTAATTTATGTTGCCCTCTTTGTCCCATGTGAAAAGACCGTCGGGGAGATTGTCCAGGATCTGGAGAAGATCTCTCTCCTTTTGAAAGGCAGCCTTGAGAAGATGGCAGCCGAAATTTTCCGCTTCATCAAAAACAACATGATTCCGATCGAGCGAATCGTTTTCAGCATTCGGCATGAAAACCGGGCAGGCAAGGCATTGTCCAAATTTATGGGGATAACTCGATCCGCAGCGTACATGGCCTGAGGAATTGGATGAGCCATAGCAAGCGACATGTCTGTCTTTGAAGTGAGGGCGGAAAAGCTCGCGACATTGAAGGTGTTTCCAGGATCCACCCAACACGTCCCGGGTTAAAACGTGCGGCAAATAAGAAACGTCCTTTTCACATACAAGGGCCATTTCAGAGATATCACCCAATTTGTTTGCCTCCTACATTTTCACGCCGACGAGAATCGTACCCAGGCCCCTTTCGTCCAACCCTCCGAAATATTGGTCCTTTAAGAAAACGTCTGAAGGGGTGGAAGGATTGCCATAGATAATAGAGTGACATTGGAATGTGCCATTTTCCACGGTACACCACTCTGCCGGGAGCCATGGGATCTCAAAATGGCAGATTTTTTTCATGATATCCTGGGGAAAATTGATCTTGTCCTTGTAAACAACAAAGTTCCTGTGCATAAACCAGACATTTTTCTTATTTCTCAGCGTGGCAATGACTCCCTCATCGCGAACCTCTTCCCCAACGACTTCACCGTCCTTTATGAGCACAAGCGTGGCATGGCAACCCCAGTCAAAGTCCATATTATTGAGGGCGATATATATATAATCGCACATCAGGACCTCCCTCACTCCGGTGTTGACCACCTTCCCCAACCCCATCAAGGACCTGTTTTCGGCATCCTGCTCAATATCTAAAATTTTCTGGCGATCTTCGAATAAAAAGGGACTTACTTCAACGATCCCCTTCGCATTCTTCAAGGCTGATATCAGCACCGCGTCTGCCACGCTTTTGTCCATGCTCGATTCACCTATGCGGTACACCCTTTTTCTGCTAAATCCGGACCTCAGCCGTTATCAGATTGATCAGGTCAAATACCTTTTCACCGCACGCCCTTTCACATCTCCTACAGGCCACCCCGTCACACAGCGCCAGATTGATTGTTATTCCAAAATTGCCGTCCTGTTCTTCCATTTCAAGGGCCTTTTCCTGGCAGTCATCAATGCATGCCCCATCGCCTATACACCCTTCAAAGTAAATGGTCTTTCGCTGTCCGATATCGGGAATAATCTCGAGTCCCATGACCCCCAGATCGGGGATATCCTTTTCCACGGTCTTGATGACTTCAGGCAGCTCGGTCACTTCTTTCAAGGCGGGAAGCCCGTATCTTTTCAAAAACTTTTGGTATTGCTCAAAAGGCATCCCCTCTGTCCAGTATGATAGCTCCAGGATGTACACCTTTTCAAAGACCTTGGATTCCGCAAACATGCAGTGATGCTGTCTCAGTTCATCGGCCACCTGCTTCATGTGCCAGAGGTTTTCCTCGTCCCTGACCATGTCCCTGGCCATGGCCAAAGAGGTATTTCCCACTTGATAGATCTTCTTTACCCTCGCGGGAATCATCCCGATTTGCTGGGCCTTGAGGGCGTCCACATAGGTGCCGGAGGCCCCTGACATATAGGCGGTTTCGATGTCTTCAATTTGGATGCCCGCCTCTTCACAAAGGGTGATGTGACCTGCCCTGACTGAGCCGATGGCCTTTCCGGCCTCTATGAGATCGTTTTCCGTGAATTTGATTCCATTGGGTAGATGGATTTCCATGTCTGGGGTATTGATCCGGGGGATATGGATGAGTCTGGCGTTTATCCCCTGGCTTAGCAGGGCAACAACCCCGGTCCCTGTAATGCCAACGGCCTCCAATTCTCCCTTTTCCAATAGACTCCCGGTGGTTGGGTCCACCGTATCTCCAGGACGCGGCATCATCTCTTTATCGAGAACGTAGGTCTTCAAGTAACCCTTCTCGGCCTGGTCATCGCTCTCAACCCGTTTGAAACCCACCGCTGCGACAGCCTCTTCCTGCCGCTGGAATTCGACATCTGATATGGCGCCCGGAAGCGCCAGGAGGCCATCCTCGATCTGCTGGCCTTCAAGGGCCGGGCCCGCCGCTGTGGAACCGGTATACACCGTCTCCCTGTGAATGAGGGCCATCTCCGCGTTGGTGCCGTAGTCTGTGACAATGGCAATCTCGTCCTTTTTCAGCATGCCGGTCTGTATCATCATGGCCAGGGCATCGGCGCCGATCTCGTGGCGAACCGCCGGCGGGATCAGGATATCCGCATCGGAAGGTAGATCAAGGCCTCGGATATCCGGGGCCTTTACAATCTGCGCATCCCTCTTGGGAGAAACGACTCCCAGGGATTCCAGTTTGCGTTTCCCCGCATAGGCCAGGTCCCTGAACTCAATCTCCTGAAAAAGAGAAAGCTGGATGGGATTGCCGCAAACGGCCAGTCGCACCACTTCATTCTTATCGATCCTCAGGTTGTCGATGACCTGATTTACGGCATCCACCACCACTTGGTGGGCCCAGTCCAGACCGACCTCCAAGGCAAAATGAAGATGGTCGATGACATTGGCCCCGGGGAGGGGATGACGGGTGGTCACCGCAGTAGATAAAATAATTCCGTCTTGATCGAGATCGATGGCATGTCCGCGAAAGCCGCTGGTGCCAAGGTCCAAGGCAATGCCTAATGTCGCCATTTGGTTTTTTTATCCCTCCTTACTCGTCCATCCCTTGCAGCCTTCGTTTACATGTATAACATATCCAATTATCCGAATCGTCGGTCGTAATCTGGGCACGATGGCCATACAGTCGAATGTGCTCGCGTCTTATTCCCGCCCAGTATGCCTTGACCTCGGTGCAGGAGAGTCTTCTCCCCAATGCCTTCTCCGCATCCGTATGCCACTGGCCGCACCGCGTGCACGCAATCATCCCGCTATCTCTGATGGGCAGTCCGATTCCACCTAAATCATTTTACTCGTTTCAGTTCAATCTTTACCCTATTATTGGGGTTTGGGCAGTCCCAGTACTGAATGTCGGGATCTTCACCGAGCGGGAACGTCCCACCAAGCTGGAGGGTACTTACCCAATTAAAGATATTATGATAGAAATACCCGCAAAAGTTACCACACTTGTGGATATCCAAATCAAATTCATCTCCCACCTTCATGCCGATGGTGCAGTCACCCTTTGTTTCAATGATCTTTGCCACCACCTGGTTGCCAATTTTTGGATAAGTTATTGCCATCACCCCTCCTTTCAGTATACGGTGCTCTCTATCAAAAAAGGGAGGGCATTGCTGGGCATTTAAAACAGCATGCTACACCCTCCCAAATCAAACGGTTAGTCTTATTTTAGCCCATAGGAATCCGGGTTAAAGCCGTTGACGCCTTTGTATCTATCCAGGCACATATCAATAAAGTTTGCCTGGGTATCCGGCAGGCCCTCCAAGTCCTTCATGGCCTTGTCAAGGGCATTCTTCTCAAGGGCGGTCAGCTTCATCTTGGGATCACCCAGAATAATCTCGCCCGCCTTGATGGCCGCAGCCCTTGCACTTTCATAGTAACCCTTGGACCTGTTGCTGACAATGGCGTTGCCTATCTCCCACGCATTGTCCGGGGCCAGGATCAGGCTGTGCGAATCCCTGTACATGTCGGAGTTGACCAGGATTTCCTTCATCTGTTCCTGGTAACCCAATTCAAGGGCCGTGTTGAGTATGGCGCAGTCATAGCCCAGGATCTCCGCAAAGACCGACGTGGTGGTGGCGCCGAACATGTCGTGGTATTCCACGGCCTCGTTGCTCCACAGGTCACACACCGCCATAATGAGATTGCTGGCAAGATCGGAATGGCCGCAGGCGCTGGCCTTTCCCTCGGTGGCGACCGGAACCCCGGTCATGGCCTTGACAATGGGATTCTCATAGGCGCAATCCTTGGTCGGTCCGGTGGCCCCGCATTCAACGGCTACCATGCTCCTGCCGGCACAGATGGCCCTGGCTAAGGCGGCCATGACATGGGGCACGTCCTTGGAGGTCATACCGCCGGCCATGAACATGGCGGTGTTGGCCTCGGAACAGTTGGTGTCTCCGCCGGGAATACACTTGTTCTTCTTGCAGATCTCCACGATCTGGTCCCACATCCACTCCATATCGATCGAACCCAAGACACCAATCCCAAAAAGGATACCGGTGATGTCATTACGGATAATGGCATGGTCGAAGATCTCCTTGCCCCCCATGGATTCGATGCAACAGGTATCCGCGTATTTGGAGACCTCTTTAAAGCTCTCAAGGATCTCCATGGTGTAGTCGCTGGTCCGCATATGATGCATGTCGGGTTTGCGCAGATCGGCCGGTGTGGATTGATAAGCGGCCTTGAGCCCATATTTCTCCAGATAGTCGTCCATCTGCTTGGCGGTCTGGGCAGCGATCTCCCCGCCCCATTTGGGATTGTGGGTCATCTGGAAGATATGCTCATTTTCCAGATAAAGGGTGGGGTGACCCACAATGGTCATTCTCTCCAGGGCGTCCCCATTGGCCTTTTCATATTCCCTCAACAGGGTCTTCATGGTCTTTTCACTGCCCGGCCTGGGGTGTGGGACGATATGGGGATGGACATACCCTCCCCCAACCTCGATCCCCCTCTTGGTGGTCACCGGAGTTTTGGCAGTGCCGAACATCATTTCCGCACCGCTGGCATACGCCATTTTTGTTATCGCTTTTCGTGCCATTTTTATCCCCCTTTCTCAAATATGAAAACTACATTGAGCAACCATCTTCTCTCTCCCCTATCCGAATACCTCCCCTTTTCACCTCCCTCCAAACCGCCGAATTGGGTTCACCCCGCTTATCCTGCTTCCATAGATTTTGCAATTGATGTGCCAAAGCAGTTATCGTTGAATCGTATAACAATTTGATTTTGCTTGCTTTATTTTCCTTCAACCCAGCGCATTCATGCATGCGACGCCGCCCTGTCACCTCCGGGTACACTTTCCCTTTTTCGTGTAACCCGAGGTGACATTCTCATGGGGGAGAGAGGCCGTACTGCGATAGCCGAAGATAAAGAAGCCGCCGGGTAATCCCTAACATTCTGGCGGTGGCCGCCTTGTTCCAGGAGGTCATCTTAAGGGTTTTCAGAATGAGTTCCTTTTCTATTTCCTGCAAAGAGACTCCGGGCTCCTGCAGATTTTTCAACCTTTCGGCAGGGCCTTGTCCCAATTCCGCTTCCCCACGCACCTCGTCAGGGAGATCCTGGTGCGTAATTTTTCCATTGGGGCAGGTAACGAGAAGCCGTTCCACGATATTGGTCAGTTCCCGGACATTGCCATGGTAGGAGTAATCCAGCAAAAGGCTTAGCGCCCCTTCGGTGATCAGGGGGACGGACCGGTCCATTTCTCGGGAGATCTTGTGGAAAAAATGATCCAGCAACAAGGGGATATCCTCCCGCCTCTCCCTTAAGGGCGGGATATGAATAGGGACCACATTGAGGCGGTAGAAAAGATCATCCCGGAAATGCCCGGCCTCAACAGCGCTTCTCAGATCCTTACTGGTGGCGGCGATAATACGCACATCCGTCTCGTATGACCTGTTCCCACCCACCCGTTGGAATTCCTTCTCCTGCAGGACCCTTAAAAGCTTGACCTGCAGGTCCCTGTCCAGTTCACCGATTTCGTCCAGGAAAAGAGTGCCGCCGTGGGCTGCCTCAAATTTCCCCTTCCTCTGCTGAACGGCCGTGGTAAAGGCCCCTCGCTCATGCCCGAACAGTTCGCTCTCCATCAAATTTTCGGGGATGGCCCCGCAGTTAATGGCCACAAAGGGACGATCGTTTCTGGAGCTGGTCTGGTGGATCGTTTGGGCCACCAGTTCCTTTCCCGTGCCGCTCTCCCCCTGGATCATCACCGTGGCAGAAGAACTCCTCAGCTTTTCGATGAGCTGATAGATTTCGTTGATTCCTTTGCTTCGACCGATGATGACGCCAAAGCGCTCTTTCCATTCGTGCGGCGAACCTTTGCTTGCAGAGGCCCCGTTTCCTGCGCCCATTTTCTCCACAATGCTCGACAGAACAGCATTGATATCCGCTTTCAGACTGGGTCCTGAAAAATCATAAAAGGCCCCATGTTGATACAAAAACGGCCCTAGCGGGGCAGTGATCAGGATGGCCGCATGAGGGGCAATCTGCCTGGCCTGGTGCAGAAATCCCCCGCCTCCCATACCGGAAGATTTCAGATCAATGATGATGACTTGCACGCCACCGGAGTGATTTGTCAGAATTTTCAACCCGTCCTTTGCATCCGGCGCCCAGATGGGCGAAAACAGGTCCTGTGATATGAGGCGGAGTAAGGGGCGGAAGGTCCTGTACTGGTCGTCAACGATAAGTATGATCGGCTTGTTTCTGTCCGTGTCTTGTGTCATTTTTCAACTCATGAATGAGATGACGACAGCGAAAAACCCAGGTCCGGCTTAGAATCACTTAGAAGCGCTTGAAGGCGGACCAGAACAGGATATTTCTTGTATTCCTCTGGGTTGGGACCGTAACTGAAAATCCCCCTAATACCCTACCCTAAAACGGCAACGTACCCGTGGCCAGAAGCCAAAAGGAGGGAAGCCAAAGACCCACGACGGTCCATATGATAAGTGACACGCCCAAGGTCTTTGCAGAGAATTTGCCGTATGCATTGAGCCAGACCATAACATAAAGCACCGTGTAACCGGCGCAGGCCAGGGCCAGGAAATTGCTCTTGCCGATCAACTGCTTGCCGCCTTCCAGGACCGGTCCCCCTGTAAGGGCGAGTATCACATATACGATGGAGATCGGAATCAGGGTGAAACTGGCGTTGCCCGCTGCCTTCAGGTTCTCCAGCCCTGCGAATAATGAATAACCGACGATGGCATAAAACAGCCCATATGCAAAAAGGAGGGCGGCAATCCAAGGGTCTCTAAACACGGCCGCCTGAATGACCGCAGATACCAGCACAAGGGCGCCCACCATGATGACAAGGGCGCCCGTTCCCTTGGCTTCTCCTATACCCAAAAGCAACAATCCCACGGGCAACCACATGAGACTGATGGCCATAAGTGTGGATTCTACCATTTTCCTTTCCTCCTTTCCTGGCGGTTCGACAGTTGTCAGGTCCCGTGGCGGTAACCAACTAAAGCGCCTACGTCCTAAGTTTCAAAATGATATCACCTCTGGTCTTGATCTACTTGCCTCCATGTCATATTGTTGAGGTTCACGGTTTCATGTTATGGGGTCTTGATCACGTCTTCTACCGACATACAACTCTCAAGAGCAGATCCGATCAATTCCCGGTCCAGGCCCTTGCCGATGATGGAAACCTTGGTTCCAGCGGATTGTCTGAGCGGCTGGGATGAGAACTCACCGGATGCCACTTCCATCAACATCCACCCATCAGAAACCCTGAATATCCCTTTGGCCCTGACAATATCTCCCATCCCCGAGTTGGAGGCCTTGAGTTGTTGGAAAAGCCCTTCCAGCGCCCCTTGATCAAAGGATTGATCGCGGTAGACACAACCAAAGGACTCATACCCCAGTTCATCCTCCTCTTCATTGAAATGGACATGCAGCTCACCCTCTTTGTGGGGATGTGCTTCATGGTGATGGATAGACCTTTCGCCCCCCTCACCTGTTATGTGGCTATCGTCCGCTTTCGACACCCATTTTTGGAAACTTGGGGCGGTCGACAGGGCAAACTGATACTCGGCCCAATCCACTGCCCCGAATTCGGTCATCAAGACTGTCATTTCGGGATTGATCGCCGATAAGGCCCCCTGGGTAACCATGGCCTTCCTCTTATCGACCCTGTCGCACTTGTTCAGAAGGGCGAGCTGGGCGTTTCTGACCTGCGATTCCACAAAGTGACGGTTGGCCTTATACAGGCCCATAAAACCGGTGGCATCAGCGATCAGGATATTATTGATCTTATCAATGATATTCTCGAAGAGTTCAGCCTCCACGATGAACCGGACTTGCGCGATCGTAGCCACACCGGTGGGCTCTACGATGACCCTGTCAGGTTTGATGGTCTCGCTGATTTCAAGCATTTGTGCCCTGAAATCCTCCTGAAGCGTGCAGCATATACACCCGCTGGGCATCTCCACCACATCGCCGCCTTTGCCTGTCAGCAGCTCACCGTCTATGCCCACCTCTCCAAATTCATTGACCAGAACAACAATTTTTTCCTCTGCGCCCCACTTCTCGAGTGCCTTGGTGATAAAAGTGGTCTTGCCGGAGCCCAAAAACCCAAAGACGATATCAACGATCATTCCCTGTAATCCTTCCTTTGTGTTCTACCCGTTCCATTTAGCGCGCATGGCTTCCCAACTCTCGCCCTCTGTGGCGTCCTCGGCCATTCCCGGCGCCTGGCTGCACTCTTTGCCCCAGATGCCCAGGGGGTAACTGGTAACGTATTCCTCGCAGACCGCTCCCCCGCCGCAGATAAAGGGGATATTCAGGCCGACAGACTGGAGCTGATGGGCGATCTTGGGAAATGCCGTCATGGTGGTGGTCATCAGGGCGGTGCCGGTGACCATCACAGGCCTGTGTTCCTTGCACGCGGCAACCACTTTTTCAACCGGGACATCAGCGCCGAGGTTCACAACATTATAGCCATTGGCATTGAGCAGGGCGTTGGCAATAACCTGTCCGATGTCGTGGATATCTCCCTCGGCCGTATGGGTGACTACAGTGGACTTCCTCTCCATGGCCTTACCCATTTTTTTCTCACACTCGGCAATTCCAATACTCATCGCGTCTGCCGAGAGGATGACCTGAGGAAGGAAATAGATCCCTTCATCCCACAGACGGCTCACCTCGTTCATACCTGCGATCAAGGCATCGTTGATAACGTCGAGAGGCGATTTTGTCTCCAGGGCCTTCTGGACGGCCGCCAGGATCCCCTCATCGTTCCCCTCCACAACGAATTTGGCGATCGCCTGCAAGGTGGCATCTTTCGAAACTTCCCTTGCTTCTCCATGGACCTCAAGGTCGAGATCGTAGCGCTTGAAAATATTAGAAAAATCATCTAAATATCTCATTTTGGCCTCCTTCCTTTTCCCCTGTTTAAGATGTATAAATCGGCTCCGGCAGAAGCCACTCATATCCTTTATGCAGCTAATGGGCCTTGGCCACCTCCACCATGGCCAGGAGGTTTTCGGTGGGGGTGCCAGGCGCAACCGCACAGCCCGGGGCCAGGATCTGGATCCCGTCGGCAATAGACTCCTCGCAGCCCCGCCTCACGGTGTCCGCATCTTTCATGAAAAGGGTGGTAGCGGTATCCACACCCCCCATCAAAATAATGTCCGGGCCGCATTTTTCCCGGGCAAGCCGGGCACTGGCCTTGGGCTCCAGGCTCAGTATGTCTGCCCCGGTCTGACCCATCCATTCCACAATGCCGTCCACGTTGCCGCAAATGTGCAAAATCTTGGGGACGTGGATGGCGTCGAATTGTCTTTTTTGATATTCCAATTCAAGATCTCTGTACGTCTTTGGGGCAATGAGTTCGGGCGATGCGGTCATGTCTTCACAGGAGATGATGTCGGCGCCCGCGTCTATGAGCGCCTTCGCAAGGGTGGTGCCGGCCTTCTCTGCGACCTCAAGAAAAGGCCGGATCTTGTCAGGGGCCTTAAATGTGGCCTTGAGGATGGGAACCGCATCCAGAAGAGATCCCGCAATGGTAAAGGGCCCGATGATCCCCGCCACAACGAGTACCTCACCACCCACCTCTTTTTTGAGAATTTTGACTGCCTTTATCAGTTCCGGTATCGAGCCCCTGGTAAGAAAATCATCAGGATATATGGGGGTATCATCCAATTTGTAGGGGGGCGGATGTTCAATTCCCGGGATGCCCTCGCCACCTGCGACACTCTTTCCCGGTTTGTATTTGCATCCCAGGGCGACCGCCTCGAATGTCTGGCAGAATGGCACCCTCACCGCATCAAAACCGAGCACGGTATATGCCGCCAGTGCCTGTTTTGCCATGACCTCTCCCTTTTGGTGGCCTTCAGGCCAAAAGGCCTGCACCTTTTCCATCTGATCGTAGGTTACGGTGGAATTTGCCCCAAAACAGGGCATTCTGTCTGGCTTTTGATGATTCAAGACAGCCATCACTCGCTCTTTACCATTCATTAGAACTCCTCCTTTGGTAAAAGATATGGTTTGAGATGCTATTGCATATACGGAACCTCTCTGAAAAGAGCGGCGTCATTGGCAACTAATTTGGAACACCCCGGAGGTCCTCGCGCCTGTATCGTCTACTGCATATGCAAAATGGGAGCACGACATGCATCGTCTTCTGCAATTATGTACGGGGAGTATAGCTCCGTTACATAACGACATTGAGATGGCATTCAAAGTTATAGCGGTAAATGTGAGAATTTAGATCTTGCAGGCGGATATGGTCTTTGCCCTCGAAAAACCCATATCCTCAGTTGGGCAGGTATCCTGGCTTGCAGCTTTATCTACTCTCTGCGCCTTCCCATTCCGCTTACCCTTTACAGTGGAACAGTGGCCTGGTACAGATTTCGCTTTTTGGAAAATGAAGACCCCAAAAACCCTTTCCATGTCGCTCGATATGAAGGGAGGAAAGGGATTGCTGCTTACAGTTGCGGGGCAGCGATGGCTTTTCACCATCTTCCCTACCTGGGAAGACACGCAGATTCCTTTATCCTTCCCGGTTTAGGGCTTGCGTACTTATCTTCAGAAATAACGCTTAGGTATAATTTTTGATTGTTTTCTTCTTTACAGGCTGCAATTTGAATGCCAAAAATATCGGCAACCGTGGGAACCCGAATTCAAGAGGAAAAAGCAGGTGGAAAAAAGCTTTTGAGTCAGCGCATTCCGGCAATTTGCAGGAGGAATATTGTGTCATCAATGCCCCAAAAAAACAGAAAAAAGGGCCTTGCTCTTAAATTCACTATTATTTTAATAAGTTACTATAGTGACAGCAATGTCACGATGTGACAGAAGACTGCGGGTCAGATCCTGACCTAAATCGCGCACAATCAAATCCATAAGCGTTGATCTTGCGCCACAGAGTACGCTGGTTCATCCCGACTGCTTTAGCCGCTTTTGATACATTTCCCTGAGAGCGCTTCAATGCTTCGAAAAGGTAAGCCTTTTCGAATCGGCTGAGCACGATGGATCGCGCTGAAAAATAAGGGATGTCAACATCTACATTATACGGGGTTTCTCCAAATGGCATGTTACGGCTGTCGAGAGAAAAAATGACGCTCTCAATGGTATCAGCATCTGTCGTAACAAAGGCCCTTTCCAGGACGTTTTCCAGTTCTCGAACATTTCCCGGCCAGTGATGTTGCATCAATTGTTGCATGGCTTTTATGGAAAAGTGCTTGATATTTTTATTCATATTCTTGTTAAAAATTTCCATAAAGTGTTTTACCAGAAGCGGAATATCCTCGATCCGTTCTCTCAAGGGGGGGATATGAATCGGAACTACGTTGAGCCGATAAAAGAGTTCCACCCGGAATTTGCCACATTCGACCTTTTCCTCGATATCCTGATTAGTGGCTGAAAGCAGCCTCACATCCACATCAATGGACTCGTTGCCCCCGACCCTTTCCAGCATTTTTTCTTGAAGCACCCTGAGCAGCTTTACCTGCATCTTGGACGAAATATCCCCGATCTCATCCAAAAAAAGGGTTCCTCCTCGAGCGTATTCGAATTTGCCCATCTTCTTACGGATTGCACCGGTAAAGGCCCCCTTTTCATGCCCGAACAGCTCGGTCTCCAGCAGGCTCTCCGCCAATGCCCCGCAGTTTATGCTGATAAAGGGCCTGTTTTTTCTGAGACTGTTAAAATGTATCGCCTTTGCCACCAGCTCCTTGCCAACGCCTGTTTCGCCGTAGATAAAAACCCGGGCATCGGTAGGGGAGACCTTCTTGATCAGGTTATAAACAGCCTGCATCTTGTGATTCTTGCCGATGATGTTTCCGAAGGCGTATTTTTGAGTTACCTCTTTTCTCAAATCTTCGATCTCCCGCATCATCTCTCTTTCTTTAAAGACCTTTTCCACAACCATGAGCAAAGATTCCGGCTCAAAAGGCTTCACCAGATAGTCGCTTATTCCATGCTTGATACAGTGGACCGCCGAGGAGATGGAGCCATACGCTGTTACAATAATACCTGAGATGTTCGGGTCCATCTTGCGGGCCTGTTCAAACAGTTCCAGCCCATCCATCCCCGGCATCTTCATGTCGGCCAATAACAGGTCGTAGGACTGAGAGGACAACGTGCTTAAGGCATGATCACCGCTGTGGGCAATGCCTACCCCATACCCCTCGTTTTCCAATATCGCGCGAATGTGGTGGCAAATCGACATCTGGTCATCAACCACAAGTATTTGATGTTTCATTCTAAATCACCTCCAACCGGTTCTGCTGTTTTTCCATCGGATGTCGTATCCAAAGGCAGGAGGATGTGTATGGTAGTTCCCCTTGCGTGATGATTGCGATTTGCCCTATTCCCGGAAGAAGCCCTGTGGGCAAGATTGGGGCATGGATTGTGACATACCCGTATGATGCCGTTATGGGCCTCCACAATGCGATAGGCCAGAGACAAACCCAGCCCGGCACCGCAGGGCTTTGTTGAATAAAACGGGCGAAAGATATTTTCTATTTCAGAAGGCTTGATACCGACGCCAGAATCGCTGATCGAGATAAATGCGCACCCGGGCCTTTCATAACAAAAACCAATTCGCGTCAAAAGCCATCCCCCACCCGGCATTGCTCCTATGGCATTGTGAATCACATTCTGAAATACCTGCCCCATCAATAGGGCATCCATCTGAAGTGGTGGAAGCTCAGGGTCATACTCTTCTTTTACCGTTATCCTATTTTTCCTGATCACGTCCTCAAACATCTTGAGGACTTCCCCCAGGATAATATCGATTCGCTGAAAGGATCGTGTGAGTTTCAGGGTTTTGGTATATTGCAGCAATTCGGTGACAATTTGATTTAGATTACTGATTCCTTCTGAGAAATCTCCGAAGATCTCCGCCAAATTCTCTTGGCCAGATGTGAACGCAACAGGTTCTTTGCAAGGTTCTTGCTCTGCCTCCTGAGTGCGGACGTCCAGTTTTAAGGCCCTTTCCAACCGCTTTTTCCCCATGAGAATATTACTCAGGGGGTTTCTAATCTGGTGAGCGATGTCAGCAGAAAATTCACCTAACAGGGCTAATTCTCTCGTTTTTTTTAGCTCTTCGGCCAGCTTTTTCTCTTGAGTAATGTCCCTCCCTACCCCCTCAATCCCGATAATGCGGTGGGCAGCATCCCTTTCCGGGTAAATGGTCAGGGAGATGATGCGGTCTTCGCCCCCTATCGCGAGTTGCCGATACTCAAGATCCTTGACCATTGCCAGTTCACTGTTAAGGACTTTCACAAAGGCTTCTCGTATCTGAGGACGGTCCTTCTCAACAACTACTTCGTCGGCCAAAACATCGCCACGACAAAACGCTTCCCTGGAGATTCCGGTCATTTTTTCCATCGCCTTGTTGACAAAGACAAACCGGTTTTTTCGGTTGACCCGGAAAATAATATCCTTCCGATGTTCCACTCGAATTCTCTGCGTTTCTTGTATCTGTTCAATCTGACTGGTCTTTTCTGCGATCTTTCTTTCAAGAAAGTCGCTCATCTCGAGACTGGATGTGTAAGCTCGAGCGTTCTGAATGGCAACCGTGGCCGCACTCCCCAAGGCCTCAGCAACAGAGAGATCGCTGTGATCAAGCGATTTTTCACATTTCTCCTTTCCCAGGAGAAGTAACCCCAGGGTTTCTTCCTTTAACGTAAGGGGTACGCTTATCAAGGAATGGATGCCTCTCTCTTGAAGATAGTCCCTCATCTCTTTTCCCATCTTCCTTGCATGATTGATACTCCTGATCAAAACAGCTTTGTTCTTTGACATCATATAGTTGTATAATTTCTTGAGTTCTTCCGATTGGATATGTTCGAAAAAGGTCGAGTTGAGGGTCGTTTTATCCTCAGCTGTCCTGCATGTGACTTGCGCTATGGAAACTCTGGTTCTGCAAAACAAATAAACCTGGTATTGGTCACCCGTGAGCCTGGCCCCTTCCTCGGCTACTGATTTCAGGGTCCTTTTCAAATCGAGCGTCTGATGGAAGCTCTCAATGGAGTTGACCAGGAATGCGGCCTCCTTCTTCTTCTGCTCGGTCTGGCAGTAGAGGTTTATATTTTCGATGGCCATGCCCATAATATTGGCCATCCCGGACAGCAATCTGAGACTGCTTTGGGTAAAGTTCTCTGCTGACTTATGTAAAAGGAGCAACGCGCCGATGTTGGTTTCCTTTGAATTTAACGGAACACCGATCAACGTCCTGATCCCTCCTTCTGCCACCTTTTCGAATTTTGCCTCTTTGAATATCAGTTCCAAATCCTTTATCAATGGCCTGCCGAGGGTAACGATATCGTGCACAACTTTCTTCTTCTCCAGCTGTTTCAAGAGCCCTCTCACGAGTCTGGGGTCAAGGGCGTCGTCCGTCACCTCCATATCGGACAATTTCAGTTCGGAGGAACCTGCTCTCTTCATATAGAAGGCGATACTTGAAGCCTTGAATACCTCGCTGATCTTGGTCATGGATTTCCCGAGGGTTTTGTGGAATTCCATTGACTGGTTTATCTTGGTGGATATTGCGGTAATAGCGTACAGCTCTTTGCTGAGCGAAGTGACCTGTTGCAGCATCTCCCTGTTGGCGGTTCTCGCATCCTGCAATTCACTTCTGGCCTCCTTGATCTCATCAGTCAACATTATTTCTCTTATTTTAATTGAAAGATGATGGCTGAGGAGATGGAAGACGGGGAGTTTATCACTGGCAGAAGTTGGAATTCGGTCAAACTCCATATGCAAAAAACCCAGGGGCTCTGAGCCCTGCAAAAGGGGGATTGAAAGGGCAAAGTGCATGTTGGGCAGATTGACTTTTCGGGTGGAATGCAGAACAGGAGAGTCCATTACCCAGCTTTCAACCCTGACCTCCTGATACACCTTCCCCCTTGGCCCTATATTCGCAGCACTGGCTACGGGGAACAGGTTTCTTTGTTTGTTGAATAGCGAGATTTCTGCCTTTCGCACGTGATCAACGTGGAGCAAGTTGGACAAGAAAGCTTCGAGGAGTTCATCCAGGCTGTAAGCCTTCCAGATCGACTCAATCGCTTTTCCTAAAACAACTTCCGTCTCTGAAGCGAAATTCACTTGCATAGCGTCGCCTCCTTGCACAGGCAAAGGTTATAAGATATGGAATACCAGAGTGAGCGATCTTTAAATGATCTGAAGTCTCACGTCCCGAAAAGGTTCGCAACCCGCAACCTCGACCTTCTGCCGGCCCATTGTCGCGGAACTTCTCCTGTATAATCTCTTCTCCGGCATAATCATGTTTATTTTGACATGATATATAATAATATATGTTGAATATTGAACGATAAAAATGCCAACCTGTCAATAGTCCTAATGGTAAAATTGTTATAGCACAGTATGAATGCCACCCGATATCTGTCCCGAAGAGTGGTTTGTTTCGATAGAATCAGGCTTGATCTAAAAGTGATGAGCACACAAAAAAGCCTTCCCCCGTTCTTTGAAGAACAGGGGAAGGCTTCAGGGGTTGAGAGACGTGGGTTTCGCTTATGCGAAATAGTCGTCCCGGGCCTTTTTGAGCTGCAGCAGGTTTTCCAGCGGGGACGGCGGGGCGATTCCGCACCCCGGGCAGAGAAAATCCGTTCCGTTCTCAAGGGCCTGGGTGGCCTCCTGGTATACGGCCTCGGGCGTTCCGCTGAAGAGGGTGGTTGCGGTGGCCACGTTGCCGAAAACCTTTGTGCCTTTCTTATGGGCGATTTCCACCGCCTTTTTCATATCCGCCTTTTCCTCGATGCTGATCCCCACCACCCCGGTATCGCACATGAGGTCGATGATGGAATCCGTATTGCCGCACACGTGCAGCACCACCGGCCCTTTTGAGCGGGTGACCACCTCTTTGAGCACGGGAAGCACAAATTTTTCAAAAAATTTCGACCTGATGAGTGCCGGGCCCGCAGTCGGTTCCGCCAGGACATAATAGTCGGCCCCGTTGTCAAAGGCAAAATTGATGGCGGCGATGGCCGCCTCCTTGGTGACTTCCAGGACCCTGTGCACATTTTCGGGCTTTTTGTAGATCCATTTCATGTACTGCTCCGTGCCCACCAGATTGGCGGCACAGGTGAACGGACCCTCTGTCTCCCCGAATATGATCAGATCGTCTCCCACCTTTTCTTTAAGAAGTCGGAAGTGCTCCTTGAACATCGGAAACCGGCCCCGCTCCAGATAGTCGGACGGGAACTCGATATTCTCGATGCTGTCTGCATAGGGATGGCTATGGATGGAATATTGAATATCTTTCTGGGGGGTCCCCAGTTTGCATCCGAAGGCCTCGCTCAGGCCCACGATATCCCATCCCATGGCCTTGACCCATTCGAATTGGCCGTATTTGTGTCCGGCATAGGCCAGTTCGGTCATGGCCACCGGATCGGTATCCGCAAGGGGCCTGGCATACCCGCAGGCATCCATGAGGGCCACGACGCCATAGGTGGTGGTGCTGCCGCATGGGGTCTTGTCCACATCCTTCCCCATAAAACGGTTCCAGAATCTTTCTCTCAGGGTCATTTCAGCCATTTTTCGCCTCCTCATGAAAAATGTTAACGCACGTTTATGTCAAGAACCGGATCGTCGCATCTCTGGGAAGGGCCAGACCAAGGACCACCTCGGCCGTCTTGACCAGAGCCGAGGGAATCGGGCATGCCAGATGGCATCTGGATTTCTCTGCACACAGGAAGAACGGGCTCTTGGTGAGAGGGACAAACAGGTCTTTCATCTGTACCGGTCTTAAGTCTGCGGTAAGTTTTTTGATCTGACCACACTCGGACCGGATGTCGAAGCTTACCTGTTTCCCTTTTTTCCATCCGTTTATGGTGCAGCCAAAGCCGCAGATACCGGGATCCACGATCACCTGGACGGTTTCCGGTCCGTCCCCCCGGCCGGATCCATTCGCAGTCTCCCGACTCACAGGTGTTCCCACCATCCAATCATCCACCATCAGGTGCCGGAGGTCAGAAGTTAGAATTCGGATGTCAGAGGTCAGAAGTCAGAAAAGACAGCATCCCCATCATCCAACCATTCCAATCATCCTAACCATCCAGCATCCAGTATCCAGTATCCAGCAACCAGTATCCAGCATCCAGTTCTACTTCTGATGAAGGATCTCCTCCGGCACCAGCCCTTCCAGATGGGGGAACTGATCCGTCATGTGGGGGATCTGCATCGATTCCATGAATTGCTTTTCAAAATCGGGCTCTACCGTCAGCTCGATGTACTCCACATGACGGGAAATCCAGTTGGCGTCCTCGCGCATGTCTCGGTCCAGAAGGACCACCCTCGCGCCGTCGCCGGCCGCATTTCCCACAGAGAGGATCTTCTCGATCTCACAATCCGGGAACAGACCCATGATCAGGGCCTTTTCCCTGGCCACGTGGGTGCCGAATGCCCCGGCGATCTTGATGGTATCCACCTTATCGATCCCCATCCGCCGCATCATGAGCTTGCACCCGGTGTAAAGCGCCCCTTTGGCCAGCTGGATCTGACGGATGTCTTTCTGGGTGATCACCACGTCTTTGTCGATGGAGGTCTCATCGGCCCAGGCGATGACGAACTCCTTCTGTCTCGGGTTGTCCGGGTTTGTGCGGAAGCGGTTGGATTTCTGATTCTTGGAGAACCGCCCGCTCTTCTCCACCACGCCCGACCGGTAGAGTTCGGCCAAGACATCCAGGATCCCGGACCCGCAGATCCCCTTGGTCCGCATCTCCTCCGGCTTGGAGTATTTGAGCCACGCCTCGCGGCCGATGACCTTGTAGTCCACCTCGTGGGTCTCCGGATCGATGGTGATCCGTTCGATGGCCCCGGGCGCGGCCCGCATCCCGAAGGCCAGCTGGGCCCCTTCCAGGGCCGGCCCTGTGGCGCAGGAGGAGGATATGAGCTTGTCTTTGTTTCCCAACACCAGTTCGCCGTTGGTGCCGATGTCGATGATGAGCTGAAGGGTTTCGCTCCGGTGGGGTTTCTCGCACACCAGTACACATACATTGTCCGCCCCCACGAATCCGGCCTCATTGGGCATGACGAACACCCGGGACGATCGGTTGATTCCGATCCCGAGGTCGCGGGCCCGGATATCCAGGCTCCGGTGAATCACGGGCGGAAACGGCGCCAGTCCCACATACTGGGGGTCCAGCTTGAGGAGGATGTGGTGCATGGCCGTGTTCCCGCCCAGGGTCAGGTCCACGATGTCGGACGGCTCAAGCCGCGGATACGGCTTCCCTTTTTCCGGACTCTCCACAATCACGAATTCCCCGTTTTCATCCCGTATGCTTTTTCCATTTTCATCCTTCTGTTTTGTCTTAGGGGGGTGTGTCGCGTCGCAGGCCTTCTTCACCAGTTCGTTGAGCCCCTCGATCATGTCGTCGCTCATTTTTTCCAGGCCGCCCGGGGTCTGCATGTGGTAGGTGATCCGCGACATCACGTCTTCACCGTACTTGCACTGGGGGTTCATCATGGAGACCGTATCCAGCACCTCCATGGTCCTCATATTGCAAAAATAGGCGGCCACCGTGGTGGTCCCCATATCGATGGCCAGACCGTAATAGTCCTCCACCCTCCCCGGCCACACCTTGATGATCTCTTTGTCCATCCAGACGGCGGCGGTGATGGTCCATCCGCCTTTACGGATGGCATTGGGAAGGTCCTGCAGGGTGAACCAGTCGATGTCGAGATCTTTGAGGCCATATTCTTTTTCCAGGGCCTGGGTCATCCGCTCGAAATCCCCCAGGGGATCCTCAAAGGTGGGCGGCGTCATGGTCACCGTATGGAGTTTGACCGCAGGATTCCATTTAATGTCGATATCCCGGGCCGCCTTGCTCACCACCTGTTTGCCGGCCCTCGATTCCTCGGGCACAAAGACCAGGATATCGTCCTGAATCTCCGCCACACACCCGAGGCGGTAGCCCGATTCCCGCTGCTCAGGGGTGATGAATTTCGCCTCTTCCTGTTGCCATGCGCTCACATGACCGGGATCCGATACCACCCCGAACTTTTCGAATGCCCCCTTTTCGATCCGGACCTTGCACTTGCCGCAGACCCTCTTTTCACCGCACAGGGTCTCGATATCCACCCCGAGACGCCGCGACGCCTCGATAATGTTGATCCCCTTGTCAACCTCTCCCCGTCTCCCCGACGGCTGGAAAATAACCTTCACCTTACCGCTTTCGCCCATTTAACAGACTCCTCGGCTCCCTGTTGGATTTCCGTGCAACTCAACAGCAAATATTCAATGATCACTATTCACTATTCAATTTACTTTGCCTGCATTTCCCTCAGCCGGCCGATCATCTTGATGGCCTCCTGCACTGCATTCCCGGCGCTGTCCGCGTATCCATCGGCCCCGAACAGGTCGGCCGTATCACTGGTGACCGGCGCACCGCCCAGCATGATGGCCACATTGGGATTCTTTTCCTTGATCATCTTGATGACCTTTTCCATCCCCATCATGGTGGTGGTCATCATGGCCGACAGGGCAACGATCTCCGAGTCGGTGCGGAGCTGCTCCTCCACGAATTTCTCAAGGGGCACATCCCGGCCCAGGTCGTGGACCGTAAACCCGGCCACCTCGAACATCATCTTGATGATATTCTTTCCGATGTCATGCACATCCCCCTGGACCGTTCCGATCACCACCTGGCCCTTGGGCTTGTCTCCCAGATCTTCCAGGGTGATATGGGGCTTGAGAATGTCCAGCCCCACATACAGGGCATCGGCGCACATGAGGAGTTCAGGCACAAAGTACTCCTGCTGATCATAGAGCTCGCCCACCTCCTGCATGCCCGCGGCCAGGCCGTTCATCACCGCATCGTAGGCGTTCACCCCTTCATTCAGCACCCGCTGTGCGGCCTCCTGCACCCTGTCTTCATCAAACTCCACCACGCCTTCGTGAAGCTCCTTTAACAGTTCTTCCCTGACTTTTTCATCTGCCATAATCGCGTTCCCTCCGCTGTGCCAAAAATTGAATACCTAAAAGTGACCTGAAGCGGATACCTGCAACCAATCCCGCCCAGGCGGGACTCACACAGAGACACAAAGCACACAAAGGATTTTTTTTTAAAAGAAATGGAAACATGCCCTTTTCTCTGTGTTCTTTGTGGCTCCGTGTGAGTCTATAGAATAAGGCGTACTGAGATACAAACAGATTTTCTTGTTTTTTGTTACAGGGTTATTGAAAATAAGGTACTAAATTCCTGAATCCCTGAATCCCTCAATTCCTCAATTCCTGACTTCCTCAACTCGCCTTTCCCTCGCGCTTTATTTCCTGCCGTATTCCCGGACGGCCTTCACATAGGCCTCCACGTTTTCCTTCTTGACATCGGGCCAGATATCGCAACCCGGCCAGACCGCATCCACACCGTCATCCACGCATTTCTTGATGACCCCGGCCACGTCCGCCGCATCCATCTGGACCAGGGTCCCGTAGGGATCGAAATTGCCCAGGATCATGGCGCCGGGACCCAGTTTTTGACGCGATTCCACCACATTGTTTTTCTGATCCACACTCACGGCATCCGCACCGCAGTCGTTCATCATCTCGATGATCAGGTCGGTGGAGCCGCAGATGTGATTGATTTTGGGAGATTCGAGGGCGGAAAAAACCTTCTCCAGATTCGGTTTGATGAGGGTCTTCCACATGCGCGGGGAGATGAGATCCGTGCCCGATCCCATCTCGCGGATGTTCATGTAATCCACGCCCAATCCCTGATAATGCTGCGCCACGGCAATCACCAGGTCGGTCATCCTGGCCAAAAAGGCCTCCACCCGATCCTTGTCCTTGCGGAGCCCTTTAAGGAGGACATCCAGCTCAATCAGCTGTCCGGCCATGGTGAACGGCCCCAGCACCCACCCCCCGATTGCCAGCTTGCCCCCGTCGTGGGCCTTGGCGATCCTGATGGCCTCGTCCACCACCGGCATGCGTCCCTTATCAAAAATCGATTGGTAATCGCCGGGGAGGTCCACATCGTCCAGCGTGGCCCACTTGGAGGGGACAGTGGGATAAAGAATGCCCTCAGCATTTTCATACAGACTGGCCCCCCTTCCCAGGGCCTCGGGGACGGTACACATATCATAGGGAACGACGATCCCGTCGAATCCGAACATCTCGGCGCTGGCAATGGCCGAGCCTGCCAAATATTCCGCTGACCCATGCACCTGGGCAAACCGGATCCCCATCTTGTCGATTGCCTGAATCGTCACCGTGCCCATACCGCTGAAAACGGGCGCCTGATCCAACGGTTCTCTTTTAAAAAAGGCCTTTACACGTTCCCTCGGGGTCATTGTCGTCATAAACGGTTACTCCTTGTGTGTCTGGAAGTTAATCAATTTTCTCTCAACCCGTGTCGTCCATCTGTTGTCAGCCCGATCACATCCCCTTGAGCTGCCCGACAAAATCGGGAAAGAGCTTATTGAGAGGATGGGTTTGAAGCCCTGGAAGTCTTCTGGTTTCCGCAAAGGCGGCCGTGGCGGCAAAGGCATCTGCCATGGCCACGGCGGGAAAGATCCGGGATGCCCCTGCCATGGGACCGGAGAATATCATGTCATGGTACATGAAGGCGGCCAGAGACTCCAGGCCTGCATCCGCAGCCGACCACCCCTTGAATCCCCAGAGTTCCCGGGCCTGTTTCCACATGTAGGACCCGTTGGACGGGGCGCTGGCCGTGGGGAACCCCCATTTCTCCTTGATCATCCGGTTGGCGATACCGCAGAAGGCGGTGGCAGGCCCGTTCATTACCGAGGTGTCCACAAAGATGCTCTCAAACCGGGCGCCCACCTTTTCCATGGCGTCCAAAAGCTTCTGGGTTCCGGCAATTCTTCCGGAAGGCATCTGGTCCGCCATGTCAAAGGCAACCAGAAGGACGTGCTTGACCCCGATCCGGGCGATTTCACGGATCTCCGTCTCCAAATCCTCTTCCCACACCGTGATGCTGTTATAGAACATGCGGTCCAGGAGACCCTTGTCCGCACAATAGGCCGCACCCGCCAGTTTGGGTTTCATCTGCCACGCATCGATGCAAAAGGGCATATCGCTCACCGAGGTCACGAAATCGATATATGATTCGAACTCCTTTCCCGTATTGGCCACCACGTCGGCCATCCCGGAAACCCCGGTTTCCATGGACATCCTGTCCTGGGTCCGAAGCAGCTCCTCCGCCCGCTTCTCGTCAAATCCCTCTTTCCGTTTCCCGTCAAAGACCTTGTCGCCTTTCTGAAAGATCGATGAACAGACCACGGTGGGATACTCGCCTGGCTGGCCGCCGAACTTGACGCCGCCGATCTCGCAGACCTTCTGCGCCGTCGAAAAATTGGATATCATCGCGTCTCCTCGTGTAAATTTTGGCTCTGGTTGCTGGTCGAAGATCCCGTCTTCAGCGGGATTACCGGTTACCCGTTGCGGGTTGCGGGTTTATTGAGTTTATTGGGCTTGTTGGGTTACCCACTCTCCCGCGATGGGGGTGACTTCTTCCCCCTTTGCTTTCAGCTTTGAGCTTTCAACTCCTTGCGCCTAATGCCTTTCCCCTCACCTCTTCCGCGTTCCGAGCTCCGAGTTCCGCGTTCTCTCAGACTGCCAGATGTCTCTTGATGATCTCGCTGTCGGCCATCAGTTCTTCAGACGTGGCAATTTGCCCGACCTTCCCCTTGACGCCCATGAGATAATGCCGGGACGCCACCTTCAGGGCCATCCGGTAGTTTTGTTCCACCAGCAGGACGGTCAGCCCCGACTGGATGCAGAAAAGGAGTATGGGCTGGATGACCTCGAACACCAGGAGCGGTGCAAGCCCCTGGGACGGCTCATCCAGGAGCATGATGATCGGATTCCCCATCAATGCCCGGCCGATGGCCAGCATCTGCTGTTCTCCGCCGCTGAGGGTCGATCCGTCCTGCCGGTTTCTTGCCCTCAACACGGGAAAATGGGTGTAAATCTTCTCCATGTTCCAGGCGTCGGTGTCTTCTGAAGGTTTTGCCCCCAATATGAGGTTCTCTTCCACGGTCACTCCGGGAAAGATGTGTCGTTCAGCCGGTACATAACCGATCCCTTTTCTGACCACCTTATGGGTGGGCAACCGGGTGGTATCTTCTCCGTTGATTCGGATCGTCCCTTTCCGGGGCGGGGTCAGGCCCATGATGGACCGGAGGGTGGTGGTTTTTCCCACGCCGTTTTTCCCCAGGATCGAGACCGCCTCAAGTCTCTCCACATCCATGGAAAGCCCTTGAATAATATGACTTCTTCCGTAATAGGCGTGGAGATCCTCGATCTGAAGGATCTTATCTGCTTCCGGATTACGCATGGCCGAGATACGCCTCCTTGACCAGATCATTGTCCTGGATTGCCCGGGGAGGTCCCTCAGCAATGATGCTCCCCTGGTTCAGGACGGTGATTTCATCTGAAATGCTCATGACCACATCCATATCATGTTCCACCAAGACGACGGCAATGGTTTCGGTTAATCCTTTGATCAGCCCTGCGATATGTTCCGTCTCCGCAGGCGACATCCCTGCCGTGGGTTCGTCCAGAAACAGGATCTTGGGATCGCCGGCCAACGCCATGGCCACTTCCAGGCAGCGCTGATCGCCGTGGGCCAGATTGGTGGAAGGCACGGTCGCCTTGCTCTCGAGTCCCAAGCGATGGAGTATTTCCCAAGCCTTGTCATTGACCGCTTTAAGGCTTTCTCTTGCTGAAAAAATCCTGAATGACCCGCCTATCCGGCTTTGCGCCGCAATCCGCACATTTTCAAATACGGTCAATCCAAGAAAAATACTCGTTATCTGAAAGGTGCGACAAATGCCCAACCGGACCAGTCGATGGGCAGGCCTGTTGGTAATGTTCCGGTCCCCGAACAGCACCGCACCGGAACTGGCGGGGAGTCTGCCTGTGATGACATTAATGAAGGTGGTTTTTCCGGCCCCGTTGGGTCCGATGATGGAACGGAGGCGTTTGGCTTTAAATTCAGCATCTACATCGTTGACGGCGAGCACGCCGCCAAAATGCTTGTGAAGGCCCTTTGTGCTCAGGATGGTGGTCATGGGTCTTGATTATTCCTTTCTGAAGCGCGTCAGATAGTCACCCAGGCCGACGAAGCCTCTCGGCATGAACAGCACAAGGAGGATCACCACCAGGCCCACGAACAGCTCCCAGTGCTCGGTCATGGTGCTGATGTAATCCTGTATAAAGATGAAAATGCCCGCCCCGACAATAGGTCCCCAGAGAGAGCCCATCCCTCCGACCAGGACCATCATAAGGACCCCTGCACCCGCAAATGCGCTCATGGTCGTCGGGCCGATATAACCTCTGTAAAGGATGAAAAGCCCCCCGCTGACACCGCCCAGCATGCAGGCGTACATCCATCCGTAGAGCTTATATCTGCGAACATTGATGCCCACAAAGGAGGCCCTTTCCTCGTTTTCCCGTATGGCCTCCAGCACTGCCCCGAATGGGGAATGGACAATCCGCCATGTCAGCAGCAGGCAGATGATGACAATGCACAGGCTGAAGAGATACATGGCGGTTGGATTTCCGGAACTGCCCAGGACAAAGCCCCCCAACTGAATGTCAGGATGGGGGACCCCCATCAGACCATCGTCGCCCCCGGTGAGACTGTACCACTTCCATACAATGGTATAAAACATCATGCCGAAGGCCAGGGTCAAAAGGGCGAAGGCCAACCCTCCGGTACGCACCTGGACCCACCCCACAGGGAGGGCGATGAGCGATGTCACCGCAACTCCCGCAAGGATAGCCAACCAAAGGGATGACGGCGATATATGGATCAGAAACAGACCCACCACATAGGCCCCGATCCCCAGGTAGGCATTGTGCATAAAGGAGAGCAGGCCCGTATATCCCAGGAGCACGTCGAGACTCATGGCCAGCAGACCGTAGATCAGCATCTCATTGACGAGGCTGATATAGAATCGGTTGGTCACGACAAATGGGAACAGGGCAAGACAGGCGATAATGATGAGAAGGGCCACGATCCTGAGAGGATGCCCGGTTCCCTTCTTTAAGCCCGTTTCAGACGTGCGATCATCCATCTTACTCAAACCTTCCTTCTCCAAGGAGCCCCCGGGGCATTAAAGCAAGGATAACGGCCATCATCATATAGACAATGACCATGGCCAGATCCGTTACAAAAAACTCGGCTAAGGTCTGAACCAGTCCGATCAGGAAGGCCGCCAGTACAGCGCCCCTCAAACTGCCCAGCCCCCCGATCACAATGACGACAAAAGAGCTGATCAGCATTTCGTGCCCCATGATCGGGTCTATGGTATAGAGCGGCCCTGAAATGACTCCGGCAATTCCGGCCAGAATACAGCCCAATGCAAAGGCGCTCATATGGACGTAGGTCATGTTGATTCCCATACACGATACCATCTCAGGAATACTGCTGGCCGCCCTGAGGATGATGCCCAGTTTTGTTTTTCCCAGAAACAACATCAATCCGATCATGGCCGCGGCCGTGATCAGGAGTGTCACCAGCCTGAAAACCGGATAGTGGGTTCCGGCGATGGGAAGCGTCTGTCTCATAAACTCGGGGAGTTCGATAAAACGGGGTTCATTCCCCCAGAAGTATTTTATCAGACCGTCCAGGAGAAACATGAGTCCGTATGTGAGGATCAGGGTATAGACGATGGATCGCTTTCTAACCGGCGCAATAATGATCCGCTCAATGATCAACCCCACCGCGGCGATAAGGACCGGGGCGATGAGGAGCGCCACAAAGAAGTTGAGACCGGAGGCAACCAGGGTAAAGCCTGCATACGCCCCCAATGCATAGAGGGACCCGTGAGCAAGATTCATTACCCGGCTCAGGCCGTAAATGATATTGAGCCCGATGGCGACAATCAAGAGCACGCCGCCCAGGACGAGGCTGTTTAATACAATATCTACGATGATAGCGAGAATGCTCATGTCTGATTCCTGTCGGCGCTCTCAGGTGTTTACAACAGATAAGGCCGGTCCCGATTTTCAGTTTGGTGTCGTGCAGTCCGTTGCAGTATTTCCAACGGACTGCAGATCACCTGAAAAGAGATAGTATTATTCCGGGCTATTCCGGAGGTCCTAACTCCTCGGCTGAAAAGGTTCGAAGTACCTTCATGTAGATCTTGGCGCCATAGGGATTCTCCGGGGCCAATGTGGTTTCGGTGAGTACTGCCGAATTTCTCATGCAGTTGTCTTTGGCAGAGATACGGACTTCGCCGTAAGGTCCGTTAAAACTGATGCCTTTCAAGGCTGCGGCAATTTTCTGAGGATCCGTTGAACCGGCCTTCTCAATGCCGTTAAAGAGGTTCATGGCGCCCACATAGCTGTGGCAGGCCGCATCGGACGGGATGGTTTTGAATCTTTTCCAGAAATCCGCTTCCCATTTATCCGATATGGGATTGTTCACGTCCCAGCACCAGTCGGATGCCCCGAAGATGCCGACGCACGCTTCGCCGCCCGCTTCCAGTTCCACCGGACCCGGGGCGGCCCCGGATACGATCCTGGCATATTTCTGAATGCCGAAATCATAGGCCTGTTTTGCAAAGACAGGAATGACATTGGTGATGAGCGCGATGTATACGGCATCCGCTCCGGAGGCCTTGATCTTGCTGATGTAGGAGGACCAGTCCTTGGTGGCGATCGGCGCTTTGTCGAAATTCTCATTGGCGACCTTGATGCCGTTTTTCTTGGCCAGGTCGATGAATCGCTGACCCGCATCGTGGCCCCAGGCATAGTCGTGAACCAGTACATAATAGGTCCGATCCTTAAGGTCGGGGGTCGCCAGAATGCCCTTGATGTTGCCTACCGCGGTCTGGTCGTTGGCAAGCTGACCGGACCTGAAAACCAGTGGGTTAAGGCCGTAAAATTTGGTGGTCATAACGTGTGTGGTCAAAAACGGGACGTTCAGTTTGTCGATATTCTTGGCGATAGCCAGGCCTACGCCGCTGGAGAAAACACCGATCAGGGCCTTGCAGTCATCCTTGAAAACGAGCTTTTCCGCTTTGCTCACGGCAACCGTGGGCTTTACCTGGGTATCCTCGATAATCAGTTCAATGGGACGGCCCAAAATGGTCTTCTTTTCTTCCGCAGCCATCTGGATCCCCATCTTCATCTCTTCACCGCCCTGCGCCACAATGCCTGACAAGGGAACGATAACGCCGATTTTGACGGGGTCTGCGGCGACTGCGTTGAGCGGGGCCAGCAAAAACACACCCGCCAGTAGTAAGGATGTAATCAAAAGTGCTCTTTTCATGTTTCCCTCCTTCTCTTCCCGCAAAAAATTGTGGTTAATGCCAGGCTCCTTTAATTCTGATCTCCCCTTATCACCTCCCATCCCTCCAAAATCCGTGGCGCCCTTTTCAGATGCAGTGACCCTGCATCCTACGCCTTGTCGGTTTCGGAAATCACCTGATCCAGCAGCTCCACCAGGTCATAGAGCTTCATCTCGCTTGAGATCCTTCGAGAACCCTCATTCAAATTATAATGACAGAACGGGCAGATGGAAACCATGTGCTCCGCACCGGTCTGCATCCCCTCTTCAATGCGTTTGGAGGCGTTCTTTGCGGCCCAGTCCCCGTATCCGGTCATGACGCCGCCCCCGCCGCCGCAGCAATAAGAGTTGTCCCGGATCCGTTCCATCTCTACCAATTCAATGCCTGGAATGGCCCGCAGGATTTCTCTGGGGACGTCGTACAGGCAATCTTCATCATTGAGACCCACATAGGCCCCCTTCCAGAGCTGGGAGCCCTCTTTATCAATCACGAATTTGGTCAGGTGCCGCCCGGTGTGACAGGGATCGTGATAGGTCACCTTCATCGGGAGTTCACCGGTGAATTTCAGCTTCCCCTCCTTGAACAGGGTATTCAGGAGATCCACCGTGTGGACCACCTGGATGCCGTCCATCATCTTGTCATATTCGGAAGAGAGGATATAGTCCTTCTTAATGGCCCTGTAACACCCGGCGCAGGAGGTGACAATGGTCTTGACTCCCCGCTCCTCATGCAGCATCCTAAATGTCTCCAGGTTGGATTGGGCCACCCGTTTGAATTCCTCGGCGTCCCCGATCCGCATGGCCGTGGATCCGCAGCAGATCTCATTTTCCCCCAGGATGCCGAAATCCAGTCCCAGTTTCTGAAACAGGGAGGCGGTGGCCACCGGCACGCCCCTGGCCGGGAGGTTGAAGGCCCCGGTGCAGCCGACGTAATAGAGGATGTCCGCAGGTTCCTTGTTGATGTCCTTGATCGGTTTCTTGGCTTTCTTAAATGGCCGGGTCCAATCCGTGCGTACCCTTCGGGGCCCCTGATAGGGGTTGTTGTAGCTTCGCATGGACTGGGCGATCTTTTTCTGGGTGGGCATGGGGCCGATGCCGTCTTGTACCGCCTTGCGTCGCATGGCCTCAATGATTTCAGGGATGAACGGCTTGTGGTCCAGCTCGCACTGGTTCTGGCACCCTGCGCAGACCGTACACTTATAAATCGCATCCAGCAGTTCGTCGGTCCATTCCAACTGCCCGTCCAGGATGCCCCTTGCAAACGCGATCTTTCCCTTTGATGCCATAAAGCCTTCAAAGCCGAACTCGGCCCCTGCAGGACAGATCTCACCGAATTCAGGGGGAGGTCCGTAGTTGTAGGCGGCCTTGCAGTTGCCACAGGCGGTGCACCTCCATAAAATATCCTTCAACTCCTCAAGAGTGGCGATGTTCCATTCCATAATATCCTCCCAATGCCGCGTGGCGGTTAACCAATCATCAGAACCCCAATTTTCCGGTGTTCATGATATCATTTGGATCCAGCAGTTTCTTCACCTGTTTTAAAAGCGATAGATAGCCGGGATGTGCCCGTTTGTTTATCTCAGCGGCAAAATCCACGGGAGGCTTGTACGGGATACCCCCTGCGTCCAGGTCCACCTTCAGGCATTCCACGATGGCATGTCTCGCATTTTCAGTCTCCTCGGCGCTCTGCTTGTTAAAGGGGATCATGGCCCTGAGCATGCCATAGTGAACCCCCCTGTAGTTGGTGGCGCGAACAGAAGGGGAAAGGTTGTGCTCGATGAGGATCTCCTTCCACTTGTTATACACCGGCGCCCATTTATTTGCCGGTGTAAAGGTGCCGGGCCACGATATGCCGCCGCCGGCCATCTTGGTATAGTTTTTGGTAGATCCCACAATCCGGCTGGGAAGCTGGGTCCTTGCCTTCAACGCCTCTTCCGGATAGTCGGCGTATTCAATGGAGGTCCCCTTTTTCTTCTCCTCATCCAGAACATTCTGCCAGATCTCTTCCCTGGCCTCCTTTTCCTTCTGGGTCCAGGAATTGGTCGCGCCGAAGCAATACCACTCAGGCGCCGCATCCGGCTTGGGCTTATATGGATAGGGGATCGGGACCTGCGACAGCCACCACGATACCGCGGTGAGGTCGTCACAGATTTCATAGTTCCCCAGATTCACCATATAGGATGTCATGTCTTCGATACTGCGTGTGGACACGGTAAACACCTTGAGGATCGGGGGAATCGGATGGACCCTGACGCCCATCTTTGTCACCACGCCGCTGGTCCCCAGCCACCCCTTGAACAGGCCGTCCAGCTGCGGCAGCGGAAGCACGCTGTGCCAGGAATCCTCCTGTATGGCGCAGGACCCGACACGGACCAACTCTCCGGTGGGAAGCACCACCTCCATGCTGGTGATCTCCTCGCTGTTGAGTCCGTACCTGCCGCTCATGCCTCCGATGCCATGGCACAAGGCATTGGATGAGACAGAGGCCGACGGCGGTCCCACCGGCCAGCTCCATCTCAGGTTATGCTTATACAACTCCATGGCCAGTTGCGCATGGGATACCCCCGGTTCGATAACGGCATAATGGGACTCCGTATCGATCCGTATGATCTTGTTCATCCGCTTCAGATCCAGCAGGATGCCCCCATGTTCGGGGATGCAAAGGCCTCCGATATTAGAACCGGCAGTATAGGGAACCACGGGTATCTTATCCCTGTTGGCCAGTCTGAAGATACTCTGAATCTGTTCTACGGTGGTGGCCATCACCACATAGTCCGGCAGCTTGGGTTTGACAAAGCTCAGGTCATAGGAATAGGCGTAGCGGATATGTTTGGCAGCGGTGGCATTATCCTTCCCCACGATCGAGACCAGTTCATCCAAAATCATGTCTTCTCTCTTGGCAAGCATTGACAGCCTCCTTCTCCCTGACCCTTATGCCAGTGATTTCAGCTTTTCCAGGCGGTTATTGCGCTTTTTCACCACTATTTTAAAATTCCTCGGGACATCCGCCAGGAGCGAACCGGATTGCTCGGCCCCCACATTATAACACGACACGATTTTCTCTTCAATAGCCAGGGCCTTGGCTGCAGCCTCGGCCAGGCCTGCCGCATCCGGCAAATCCGTTTCAAAGACATAATGGTCCGTCTCCAGATCAAAGGCATAGCACCCTTCAATCGCATCCGTGATCACGGACTGGTACGCCATTTGAATCTGCTTGTTAAATTTCCTGTTTTCTTTGGCAAAGGCAAGGAAGTCATCTTTGTTTTCAGGGAACCTCCCGGCCAGTTCTTCGTAGAAAACGGCAGCCTTTTCCTCCAGCTCCCGTAAAAAGCTTAATGTTTCAGAAGCGGTACGTAGATTCATCGTCACTCCCCTTTCCTATAACCATCGGTGGATGCAGACTTTGCTCTCTGTAAAGAAACGGATCGCTTCCTTCCCCTGGGTGTGAAGCACGCCCAAGAATGAACCGGCCATTCCGCTGAACGGGAAGAATGCCATGGGCGCAACAATGCCGATATTGATGCCGATGTTGCCGCTGATGCAGTCATACTGGAATTGACGGGCAGACTTGCCGTTTGACGTAAATATGGCATGACCGTTGTGATAGGGAGACTCGTTGCAGATCTCTATGGCATCCTCAAGGGTCTTGACCCTGATAATTCCCATGGTCGGGCCGAAGATCTCTTCGCGGACGATCCTCATCTCCCTTGATACATTCTCCATGATGGTGGGGCCTAAGAAGCAGGTGTCCGGGTAATTGCCGACGATCTCTCCTGCCTTTCGACCGTCTAATTTCAAGGTCGCCCCTTCCTTCATACCGATCTCGATGTAATTCAGTATGCTCTCCTTTTTATGCACATCCCGTACAGGACCCATCTGCACAGACTCATCGAGTCCGTAGCCGATCCGCATGTTCCGGGCCCTGTCCGTAATCTTTTCCACAAAACTCTTGTAAAAGGCATCGTCCTCACCCACAATCACCAGGGTCTGGCCGGCAAGACACCGCTGCCCGGCATTCCCGAAGAAGGATGTCATCAGTCCTGGGATGGTTGCCTCCACATTGCAATCGGGCATGATGACGAGGATGTTGGCGGCCCCGCCCTGGGCAATGCATCGTTTGCCGGTATTGCCGCATCCCGGATAGATGACGTCCCGCATGACCGGCGTGGAACCTACGAATGTGATCCCCTGAATGTCGGGATGGTCCAGCATGCCGCCCACAACGGTTCTCCCGCCGTGAACCATATTCCAGACCCCCGGGGGAAACCCTGCCTCTTCGGCCAGTTCCGTGATCTTCGTCTGGCTGAAGGGAACTTCGCTGGAAGGCTTGATGACCACCGTGTTGCCTGTGGCCACCGCGTAAGGGGCCGACCAGAGGGGAATCATAAAGGGGAAATTGAACGGGCCGATAACGCCAAAAACCCCTAAAGGCTGTCGAATGAGATATTCGTCGATGCCGCTTGCAATATCCTCCAGGCACTCGCCCATCATGAGACTCGGGATGCCGCAGGCCACTTCCACGTTCTCGATGCCCCGTCGGGTCTCTCCTCTGGATTCATCGATGCATTTCCCATGCTCCTGTGTCTGGACCCTGCTGACCTCTTCGAAGTTCTCCTCCAGCAATTCACGCAGTCTGAAGAGATAGCGGCAGCGCGTCACCGGGGGGGTTCTTCTCCAGTCATGAAATGCCTCCTGCGCCGCCTGAACAGCACTGTCAATCTCCTCCTTAGTTGAGATGCCGACCTTTCCGATGGTCTCATTGGTGGCCGGATTGACCACATCGATGATCTCGCCTTTTGATTCAACCCATTCCCCGTCGATGTAATTCTTGGCCATGGGTACGCCTTTTATGGGTTCATCCAATACCGCCATAGCAAATTCCTCCTTATAATTAAAAATTTAATTTGTGTAATGGACCATATGAAATGTGGAGCTGATTACCATATTCTTGTTATTGATTACGGGTCAAAAATCCCGCTTTCAGCAGGATTCAAAAAGCCGACGGGGGCCGATTCTAAACATCATTTTCATGTTCTTTCACAACCAGGTATAACTCGCTGGTCCCTACCCGTCTGACAATAGTCCCGGATTCCAGGAGCAGCGGATCATCTTTCATCACCACGCGGGCCTCCGGGTTTACCTCCAAATGTGTATCAATGGGTGATCGACTCGCTTTCAATTCCGAGGGTTCAAAGGGGGGGGTCTCTGTAAACTTGCATATGTATCTGCCTACCCCTACCACATCATTGGCCATGGCGATTTTCGCCGCCAGACCGTCCTGCTGGACCAGGCACTCCAGGATGATGGTGTGTGCATCCCGGACATGAGCATAGAACTCAGGGGGAAGCCCGATCTTTTTTTTCATTGCCTTTAGAAGGTTGTCAATCATATCGATGGTCAGCGTCAGGATGGTGTTCTCGGTCATTCGGGCCAAATAGCGGTGGAAACTGATCTCTTTGGAGACCTCATTGTCTCCGGGTGTGATACCCTCGCCGATGACCTGCTCCAGCTTTTCGATGTCCTTGTCCGTTCGCTTGGCTGCGGCCACTTGTGCCACGGACGGTTCAATGAGATACCGGAGCATGGTAATTTCTTTGACGGATACGGTTTGAAAATGGAGGAAATTGACAATGGCGTGAAGGGTGGTCCTCATGTCCACCTCTGCCACAAAGGCCCCGCCGGAAATCCCTTTTCGGATTTCCAGCAGTCCGATGACCTCGAGTACCCGAAGGGCCTCCCGCATGGTCGCCTTGCTGACCCCGAACTGATCGATCAACTCCTTCTCAGAGGCCAGCCTGTCCCCAGGCTTGATCCTGCCGGAAAGGATGGCGTCGCGAATCTGGGCGATGATGTTGTCTGAGACCTTTTCAGACTTGTTTGCATTATTAAACATGAATCGCGGTATGGACCTCAAAACGGAAATTCAGTGTAAAAGGTGATGACAGGGAGCCTGTCGTCTTTGCGGATGAAAACAGGAGCGGGTTATCCGGTTAATCCCGCGGGTGCGCGGGATCGGGAAAGACCGAAAACGAACGCTTGATGCCCGACCGGCAACAAACAACCGATAACTGCCACTACGCTTGCTTTCATGGTGTGCTTCCGTGTAGAGATACTGAATGAAACATAACCTGTCAAGAAAAATATTATAATCTTTTCATATTTTTTAACTCATCAAAAACCTCAAACCATCGACAACAGGATTAACGGCAAATTCGTTAATAATTATTATTTAAAATCAATTAATATGATTTAAAAAATTATTAAATGGAATTGACTGCTCAAAACCACAGATTTATTTTCCATAAGGGCAGGAATAGAAACCAAACGCACCACAGATCGTCAAAGAAATATTATAAAGGTTATAATTTTTGTTTGACTTTTCTTCATGGCTTTTCTATAAAAACGACACCATTTCAATGAAGGTCGCATAGGGTTTGAGCTTAATATTCTAATATTTCTATTATAATTTAACGATATCGATATTCCACTCAATGATACAGGCAATCGGTCTTCGGACATATTCTCAAACTTAAGGAGGTTTTCCTATGGGGTTGAAAATCGACGCGCTGACATGTACGGCATGTATGGCCTGCGAATTGGCCTGCGGCTATCATCGGGACGATGCCTTTGCACTTCTGTCGTCATGCATCGTACCCTACCGGGCCAGGGAAAAGAAAAATTACATAGGTGTCATTTTAAAAGAGGAAGACAGCTTGATCGCCGCACGGCCGGAAGGCACGGAAATTAGTCGAATCGGCCAAGAGCAGGACCCGGACAAGGAGGCGGATGCCTCTGCAAAACCGATGTTGCTCAGGGAATCCTGCGACCTGTGCGAGGATCTGGATGACGGACCCCTGTGCATCCGGTTTTGTCCGGTCAATGCGATTTCCATGGAATAGACAATTGGTATCGTACCGGTGCATGTTCGGCTCATGGTTGGGCCAAAGTCGAACCAATACACTACCGAATCACTCGAGTCTGACGGAAAACCTTAATTTTGAGGAGATACCCATATGGAATATTTAGCATCCGGAAAGATCGCTGTTGTCGACCTTGCCACACGTGAAATCATCGAAGAGGAGTTGGATGACGACCTGGTATTGGAGAAGATCGGAGGGGCCGGGATCACCAAATCCCTCTATGATCGTTTCGCAGACCAAGACCCCATCGTATTGGGCACCGGCCTCTTGACGGGAAGCCTGGTTCCCGGTTCATCTCTGGGTGTGATCACGGCGAAAAGCCCTTTGACAGGGCGGGTTTCCCACGTTCCCTTGAGCCTGGATGCCGGCATGGAATTGAAGTACTCCGGGTTTGACTATATCGTTATCAAAGGGATATCCGAAAAACCGGTCTATTTATGGATCCATGACGGCATCGCCGACATCAGCGACTCAGATGATCTGTGGGGGCAGGATGTCTGGACCGCAACGGATCGTATCCGGGACCTCATGGGGGACGACCTGATACAGGTCATCGGGATCGGAGAGGCCGGGGAAAAGGGATCCGATCTGGCCCAAATCTCGATCAACTACTGGCAGAGCGGAGATCGAATGGGTTTCGGAAATCTCTTTGGAAAAAAGCGCCTCAAGCTGATCGCTTTGCGGGGGATGGGCCTCCTGGAAATTGCTGAGCCGGAAGAGTTTATTGAGAAGTGCGGCGAACTTCTCTCCGCCGTCAAGTCGGGGGGCGCCGCTAAAATCAGAGGGATTGCCGCCATGGCCGCGGCCCTGGGTGCGGAGGACATCGGGGAGTGGCTCCAGCCGTTGACCCATAAGCACATGGCCTGCTTCAACACCTCTGTGCCGACCAACACCTTCGTATTCCTGGATGAAGATCCCTCGCTCCTGAAAGAGACCACCGTGAATGAGCCCGGGGTCCTGCTGACCGATATCTCTCCCCTCCTGATATTCAAGCGACTGGGGCTGACCGCGGCCGACGCCTGTCATGTGCTCAAGGCATGTGCAAAATACGGCATTGACGCGGCTGCGGTTGCTGAACTGAGCGAAACAACCGGTCTTACAGACCCGGAAGCGATCAAAGGCGCCCTCCCCGACCTGAAGGGTCCGGTGTCGAGTTCGGGCGATGCCGTATTCAGCCCATGGGCAGCCGTGGGGAACCAGGAAAAGGAGGGATGGATGCGACGCCAGGCCGTGGCCTATATCTTCGGCATCCATCCCCTGTTCGCGCTCATGGCCCCTGAATTGACCGAGGAAAAGCTCCTCGATATTTCCAGCCTCGGGACAGAACTGGAATTGACACAAGAGACCCTGGACGAGGTGATTGCGGATATCACCGGATAACGGGATTAAGAATCTTTGGTTTTAACTTCTCTGCAACGTGCGAAGAAGTTTTGTTGAACCGCCAAGGCCCGAAGCACGCGAAGAAGTCTTGATAGGTTCGTTCTGATCCTGAAAGAAAGACCCCAGTGAAATCCGCTTCGCTCTAATTTGCATGAATTTCATGGGGCAGGTTCAGGATCAGAACAGACCAAGCCCTGCCGGGAGGTAGTCCGTTATTCGGTAATAGCCTTTGGACAAAAAATCTTTGTGTCTTTGTGGCTTTGTGTGGAAATCTTTGGTTGCGGCCGTCAGGCCGCCGGGGAGCATTTCAGAATTCCTGTGCGGCGAGTGTGTCCATGAAGGATAATGACACCTGCAATAGGTCTGATAATAAAGGGCATCCCAGGATCGGCATCTATACCGGTCGAGGAACATCCCATTCCTGGCTCTGGTTCGTGGAGATATTTGACCGGATCGGTTTTTTTGATCTTGCCTTCCTGAGCGAAACCCACCTGAAGGGCGGCGGTCTGGACAGGTGCGATGTCCTGGCCATGTCCGGAGGGGACACCTTTGCCATTGCAGAGGGGTTGGGGCCGGAAGGGGCCGAGAGGCTCGAGCGCTTCATCACCAATGGCGGACTCTACATCGGTTCCTGCGCAGGGGCCTATCTCCCGCTCCATTCCTCCAAGGAACATCTCAACCTGTTTAATTTTGTCCCTGCAAAAGTCGCCAACCTGACCCGGATCCTCCCCGAGGCCCGGCGTCTGAGAGAGAAATTCTGCACGGCCTATGGGTGCGCGTATATCTTTCATCCGGTAAGGGAGGCGGTCCGGCTTGCCACCAACGGATTTATCCCCTTTAAAAAGGTGCCGGCCCTTGATGCCCCCCTCTACGGCGGTCCCCCCATGGTCGCCGGCGACCCTGTCCAGGTCCTGGCTACCTACAGCGGCTTTACGGAAAAGACGGTGTTTCTGGTGGATGAAAAACTCGCGGCCGACACGGTATTGGGAAAGGCCGCGGTCATCCGGCAGAAGATGGGCCGGGGATTTTTTCATCTGTATGGACCCCATTTCGAACATCCCCGTTTCCCGACGGCCAATCAGCTCCTGACTGATGCCATGCTTTGGGACCTCCCTCATGACCCGGACCGGATCCCCGACAGGGGCGTTTATGGAGAAACCCTCTCCGGCAAGGCCTGCCGGCTTCTCCTGAAAGACATCAAAAGAGAGATCAGCAATGCCCGTATCGTCGCGGTGGGACTGGAAACCCTTCCGGTTCAATGGGTGATCGGCAACAAGGTCTATGAAACCGCCAAAATAAGAGAATTTATAGAGCCTGTCTGGCAGCGGATAAAGCCCCTCGAAAGGCTGAATCAGATGCGCCTGCTGCCGGGTCAGGCGGGCCGGTTGATAGCGTCGGCCTCAGAAACAACAGCGCTTCTGCGCGAGATGAAAAGGTCGCTCAAGCAAGGAACGGATACGATTTTTCCGGCAAGAACCCTGTTTGAGAGATTGAATCGCACCTCCACGCTTTTCCTGGAAATATATTTCAGGACAAAACTGATGGGGAATTCAGGAATTGAGGATAAGGGATTAAGGGATTGAGGAATTGAAGGGATCATCACCTCTGGGTATGTTTTAGTCAGGGCCATCCATAGTCATAAGGAGCCGGCAGGAGACACCGTTGAAGAATCCATCACGAGTCAAGGCACAAGTTTTCATGCGCAGAACGTCTCTCCTTTTCGCGTGCGCTCTGTTTCTCTCCATCCCCTCCATTGCTTCGGCCCGGGCAGGCGCAGTTGTCGTAGAGGTTCCCCGCTATTCCTCCGGGTGGTTTTTGGACCTGAACCGGTTTTCAGAGTCTGCCCACAACACCCTTTCCTGTGACGCCTGCCACGGCGACATGAACGAAGCAGGGAGAAAACATCCCGGCACCCGCGAAGCAACTGATCTGAAACTAAAAGCAACACAACTCTATGACTACCACCGCTGCAAGACCTGTCATCGGGAATCGTATGAGCGATACCTTCGGGGGGCCCATGCCAAGGCCCTCGCAGAAGAAAAAAAAGCGGCGCCTTCCCAGGGACCTGTTTCTGATCGGCTGAAGGCCCCTACCTGCGGGGAGTGCCATTCCGCTCACTATGCCAAATCGCATCTTTCCAGGGTGGCCATGGGAAAAGAGATGACAGGGGTCTGCGGCGCCTGTCATGCGGCGCAGAAGGCCACCTACCTGGAGAATTATCACGGCAAGACCGCTGTCAATCTGGGGGATGCGGCATCCGCCTACTGCACGGACTGCCACGGGGCCCATGACTGTGTTTCCCTGAAAGACAGAGAGGCGGCCCTTGCGGCCTGCCAACGGTGTCATCCCGATGCCGGGGAACGATTCGCCCAGTTCGTGATCCACCCCACCACGGAGGGCCTGGCCCGGGACAATAAGGGAAAACAGAAGCACGTGGCCATCATAAAACTCGTTACCCTCATCATGACCATCATCGTGATCCTGGTGGTGGGGTTTTTCTATGGGCACAGCTTCCTGTGGCTCTTGAGAGAACTTCATGAAAAATTACGGAAACATTGAGTAAGTGTCTAAAGTGCCTAAAGTGAGCTAAAGTGCCTAGAGTTGGGGGGGCACTTGTGAAGAGGTGTGTATCATGTCGGAAGAGAATTCACAGGAAGCGATATTCATCCGGTTTTCCGTACTTCAACGGTTCCTCCATATTATTGTCATGGTGGGTTTCACGGGACTCGCGGTCACCGGCTTTTCGCTCAAATTCAGCAGCCAGTGGTGGGCCGCCGGGTTTGTGTGGCTGATCGGCGGGGCCGGACATCTGGCCTATCTCCATCGCTTCTTTGCCGTCATTACCTATGCCTGCGTCATGGTCCACATCCTCTGGCTGGTGTATTATAAGCTGGTCCTCAAGGGAAGCCTCACCGATCCCCAGTCCCTCTTCCCGAGGGTCAAGGACATCAAAGATCTCTTCGGGCATATGCGGTACTTTTTCGGCAAGGGAAGGCTTCCATCCTTCAACCGGTTTACCTACTGGGAAAAATTTGACTACCTGGCCATCTTTCTGGGCATGAACACCATGGGCTTCACCGGACTGATCCTGTGGGCTCCGGAATTCTTCTCCAGGCTGATCCCCGGGTACTTCATCAACCTGGCCCAGGTCCTCCATCTGTACGAGGCGATTCTGGCGGTGGCCCTAAAATTTGTGGTGCACCTGATTTCGGCGCACCTTCGTCCCGAGGTGTTTCCGATGGAAAAGAGCATCTTTACCGGAAGGACCGACAAAGAGAAACTCATGAGAGAGCATCCCGGGGAGTGGGAGGATATCATCGCCGCCCCCGAGGCCCCTTCACCCGGTTCTGCTTCTCAAATATCTTAAACAGGGGGATACCCAGGCCATTGAAAACGCGGATTGCATTCATTCTCATTTTTATCGGTATTTTCCTGATCGCCCCTCAAGCCCGGGCTCAAGATCCGGTCATGATGTCCCCTGTTCTGGACGGAAAGCAGCGGGACTGTCTGGACTGCCATCGGTATCCCAATGTCAACACCAATGAAGGGGTCTTTGCCTCCCAGGCCTTTTGCATGGAGTGTCACGCTCAGAAAGAATGTTTAAAGAGCGTGGAAGGGCAACCCCTTTCCCTCCAGGTCGATCTTCAGTCCTTTGAAAAGACACGCCATAAGTACACGGCCTGCATCCACTGCCACAGGGATGTGGCCGAATATCCCCATACCTCCGAATCAGGCGCTCAATGCACCGGATGCCACAGCGTACATGGGGAAGAAGCCGCCCATGGCCCTCACCTCCGGGTGGACTGTCAGGCCTGTCATCGCGCCTCCAAAATTGTGTCTCTTAATAGAAAAACCGGGGAGATCAGGCTCTCCCGGGTGGACGATCAGGGGGTCCCCATCCCCCTGACCGATCATTCCCTCCCCGATGTGACGGACCCTGAATTCTGCAACCGATGTCACACTGCTGAAAACAAGGTGGGAGCGGCCGCAGCCGCCCTCCCCTCCAAGAGCTTTCTCTGCATCCTCTGTCACAGCGCCCCGCTGACCATCGGGCACCCTGTCTTCTGGATTGCCTTTATCCTCTTTCTCTTCGGTCTCTTCCTGATGATCAGCTTCTGGTTCAAAGGGAGCGTCCAGGGAGAAGAGAAATCGCTCCACCGGAAGATCGCCCTTACATCCGAATCCATGTGGCAGGTAATATTCTCACGCCAGGTCTTCACCCTGATCAAGGTGATGGTCCTCGATATCTTCCTGCAGCGAAGGATCCTTCAGGAGAGTGTAAAACGGTGGTCGATCCATTCCCTCATCTACATATCGATCCTGGCGCGTCTGTTCATCGGCCTTCTCACCTATTTTGCCTATCGGATCGGCCCGGACAGCACCCTGGCACTGGCGCTCTTGAACAAGAACAACGGATTCACAGCGTTCTTTTACGATCTGACAGGGCTCCTGATCGTCATCGGCATTGCCTGGGCCATGGTTCAACGATTCATTCTGAAACCGGTCCACGTGGCCAGGGAGGGACAGGACAATCTGGCCATCGCCATTATAGGGGTCCTGGTCCTTCTGGGGTTCCTGCTGGAGGCAATACGGATCCTGATGACCCAGATCCCGCCGTCCATGGCTGCCTTTTCCTTTATCGGCTATCCGCTGGCCCGACTGATGGCGGTTCTCGGCCTTGACTGGCGGGTTATCTACCCCTGGCTCTGGTATGCCCATGCAGGGGTGGGGGCGCTGCTCATCGCCTATCTCCCCTTTGGCAAAATGCGGCATGTGTTTAACACGCCGCTTACCCTGATGATGAATTACAAAATGAAATAGAAATTTAAAACAGACTGGAAAAGACATGCCGGAAGAAAAATCCATCCTCCCCGAAGACGCAATCGCTGAAAACGAGACCGTATCGCAGCCCGAAACCGGGAAAGCCCCGCCCCCTGTGGACCCAGCGGGTGTGGAAACATCCGCGGCCGCGGCTGTGGAAGAAAAGGACGACACCCCCGACGGGAAGGAACGGGCCGAGCCGGTCGCTTCCCCGGAGAAGGTCCGGGATATCCTCATTTCCAATCTGGATATGCGCCGGCTGATCGAATTGGACGCCTGTACCCGGTGCGGCGAATGTCTCACCTGGTGCCCGGTCTATGATCAGGATGAAAAAGCGGGGATCATCCCCCGGGCCAAGGTCACCGATTTTCTGAGGGTGATCCGGTCCCAGAAAGGCCTCCTCGGAAGCATTATGAGGAATGAAAAGGCCCCGGAAACCATTAAAAAGCTTCTGGCCCTTGTTTTTCGGTATAAGGAGGTCTCCAAACCCGAGTTTGAGGAGTTTGTAAGGAACCTGTACGAATGCTCCACCTGCGGTCAGTGCCATGTGGTATGCCCGGCCAACATTGACACCGTCAATCTATGGGAGGATATCCGCCGCCTCATTGTCAAGGCCGATTACGGCCCCCTCGATTCCCAGAAGGCCCTTATCAAGAGCGTAAAATCCTACGACAATCCCTGGCAGCAGCCCCGTGCCGGCCGGGAAAAATGGGCCAGGCGGGCCAAAAAGGAAAATCTCATCCAGGAACTCCCGAGGGAAATCAAAAAGACCGGGGGAAAGGTCCTCCTCTTTTTGGGATGCACCGCGGCCTATGATATCAATGTCAAGCAGGTGGCGGTCAGCACCATCAATATCCTGGAGGCGTTGGGGGTGGATTACGGCTGCCTCGGGAAGGACGAGAAATGCTGCGGCAGCGTCATGCTTCGAATGGGCGATCCCGAGTTCGAGCGACTGGCCTCCCAGAACATCAAGATGTTCAACGAACTGGGGATCGAAACCCTCATCAGTTCGTGCGCGGGCTGTTTCAAGACCATCAAGGAAGACTATCCCAAGGTCGGAAAGATGAATTTCGAAGTGTTGCACACTGTGGAATTCCTGCGCCGTCTTTATGAGGATAAACAGCTGATATTCCGTAACCCGGTGGAAACGCTCGTGACCTACCACGATCCCTGCCATCTGGGCCGGGCCTCAGGCGTGTACGACGATCCCCGATTCCTCATGGAGAAGATACCGGGTCTCGACCTCATAGAAATGCCCAGGAATCGCGAATACTCGAGATGCTGCGGGGCCGGTGGAGGCCTCAAATCCGGATACCCGGACATCCAGAACAAGATGGCCCAAAGACGAGTGAAGGAGGCGGAAGAGACCGGCGCAACGGAACTGGTCTCTGCCTGCCCCTTCTGCTATCAGGGGCTGCAGGTCGGCATCAGTGCCTTGCAGTCACCCCTGATCATGCGCGACATCAGCTTTCTGGTGGAGCGGTCTTTGCAGGATAATGCACCCCAAAAAGAGGAAAAAAAGGTCCGCAAGGTCAGAAAGCCGAGGGATGACGCGACCGAAGGTCCTGATTCCAAAGGAGAATAGATCGGCATCTACAGGAAATACGTCTACTGGCTTGAACAAGCGGAATTCGCCTCTCTGGATTCCCGTTTAAAGAGGGAAGGCATCCTCATGCATGAGGCCCGAAAGGCGGTCTGCGTTCCTCTGTCCAGAAGCGTCGAGATAGGGTTTGTGCCGAGGGACGGCTGGGACAAATACGCCCTTTGCAGGCGTCAGCTCACCTGGTTTACTCCTGACTGTCCCTACTATGGCCGGGTCCTGGTCATCAGCGCCAGCAGGATCGTGACCATCGACAGGGGACCGGACATCATTATCCGTGAGTCCAAATTGAGGCGCCCTGAATTGCCCGACCGAACCGGGCAGTTGCATCTGATCGACAGAGAAACCTATCATCAGGCCCGTCCCGAGGCATGGGAGGACATCGCGGGGGAGGACCCTGAATTGCAGGAACGATGGCTTAAGATCATGGGGCTGAGGGGCATCACCTATGACGAACTCTTCCTCACCCACTGCGCCAATCACGCCAACTTTATTGACCCTGTCTATTTTATCCGGGAAGAGAACCAGACCGTGCCCTATTCCATCGCAAAAACCACCCATATCTGTTCCGCCTGTCTTGAGTTTTTCAACATCATCGGTTCCCGGTTTCAAAAAAAGCTGGTGGTCCCCTGCCCCGGCGCTGTTTTGTTTGCAGGGTTGGCCGCCAATCGGTATTATGAGGTAGTTCAGCCCGGATAGCATTTTCCGCCGCTTCACCGTCCGCGACCGAGTGCTCCGGCAAAGACCCGCAGGAGGCATGATGAAAACCACATTGTTTCTGACTGTTGTTATCTCTCTGATCTTTTTGGCCGGCCCGTCCGCTGGAAATGCCGCAGACAAACCCATCCGTATCGGATATCTCCAGAGCGATATTCACCAATTGGCCTGCTGGGTGGCCCTGGAAAATGGGCTTTACCGGAAACACGGGGTCGAAGTGGAGGTCGCGGGCATTTTCAAGGCCGGCCCTGAAGAGATGAGCGCATTTGCGGCCGGGGCCCTTGACGTGGGCTACGTGGGAGAGGCCCCCGCCACCACGGCCGTGGCCAACAAGGCGGCGGAGGTAACGGTCCTGGCCCAGGTCAACACCGAGGGGTCGGCCATTGTGAAGGGGAAGGACGCGCCGATAAGGGACGTGCGCGATCTGGCACGGAAGCGGGTGGCCATCCCCGGTCATTCCACGGTCCAGGACTTTCTCCTCAAAAAGGCCCTTCTGAAGCACAATGTGGATCAAAAGGCGGTCCATATCATCGTCTTGAAGCCGCCGGAGATGATCGGGGCGCTCAAGACCGGGCAGATCGATGCATTTATCGCCTGGGAGCCCTACCCGGCCAAGGCGCGGACCATGGGCGTGGGACAGGTTCTCCTTACCTCCCATGACATCTGGAAAGATCATCCCTGCTGTGTCCTTGTGGTAAGCAACCGCTTCCTTTCCGAGCGGCCCCGGGATGCCGAGGCCGCGGTGAGGGCGCACGTGGAGGCTACGGATTTCATCAGGGAGTTCCCTGACGAGGCCGTAAAGATCGGCGTCAAATACACCGGGATGGATGCGCCGACCATCCGTCTGGCCATGGAAAACGTGAACTACACCTATCTCCTGAGCATCGACGGAGAGAGGGAATATGTGGACTTTCTCTCCCGCATGAAGTACATCACCCTGCCCGATCCGGGGGCGTTTGTGGAAACGTTTATCAACCAGAAGATCCTCGGAGACATCATCCACAAATGAGATTTGACCGGTACCTCCTACCTCTGGCCTTGGTCCTTGTCTGGCAGGGGCTTTCTTTTGTCAAGGTGATCCCCCCCCACCTCCTGCCATCGCCGGTCAAAATCCTTCTTGGGTTGAAAGACCTGGCGGTCATCGGCATGCCTCCCGGCCATCTCCTTTATTATCACGTGCTCTACAGCCTCTACCGCGTCGCCCTCGGGTTTGCCGTTGCCGCACTTTTAGGTATCCCGTTGGGGCTCTTGATGGGCGGGTCGCCCGCGCTGCGACGCATAGTCAATCCTGTGATCGAACTTCTCAGACCCATCCCCCCCCTGGCATGGATTCCGATTGCCATCCTGTGGTTCGGCATCGGCATGAAGTCGGCGGCATTCATTATCTTCCTTGGGGCCTTCTTTCCGATCCTTCTCAACACCGTTTCAGGGGTCGTTTCCATCAACCCCATATACTTTGAAGTGGCCCGGACCCTCAATGCAAAACAAAAGGACATTTTTCTTAAGGTATTGCTTCCCGGGTCCATCCCGTCTATATTCGTGGGGATGAGAATCGGCGTGGGGATCGGATGGATGACCCTGGTGGCCGCGGAATTCACAGGGGTCAAGAGCGGTTACGGGCTGGGGTACATGATTATGACGGCCAGGGACATCCAGCGGCCGGATGAAATTCTGGCAGGCATGCTGATCATCGGCCTGATCGGCGTCCTGATCAACAGCGGGCTGCATGCCTGTGAATCCCGAATCGTCCGATGGCAGTAAAGAAAGAAGTGCGTGAAATGCCTGAAGCGGATATCCACAACCAATCCCGCCCAGGTGGGACTCACACAGAGACACAAAGCACACAAAGAATTTTTTGTAAAGAAGAAGAGGTCTTATGGCCCTGGAACTGATCGGTCTGACCAAATTCTTCGGCGGGCGAGACTCCGATACACCGCTCCACGTGCTTAAGGATATCCACTGTCGCGTGGAGGAAGGAACCTTTGTCTCCGTTGTCGGCCCGAGCGGATGTGGAAAAACAACGCTGTTGAGGATCATCGCAGGGCTGGAGAGGCCTTCGTCCGGCAGGGTCCTGATCGACGGGAGGGAAATCGCATATGAAACGGATCGTATCGGCCTCGTATTTCAGGAATACGCCCTTTTTCCCTGGCTGACGACCCTCCAAAATATCCAGCTGGGCCTGGAGATCATGGGGATCCCAAAAGGAGAGCGGCATGCGGCCGCCATGGATTACATCCACCGATTCGGCCTGAGCGGATTCGAGGCGCGATATCCCCGGGAACTGTCAGGGGGCATGCGGCAACGGGTGGCCATTGCAAGGACCTTGATCACCGATCCGAAGGTTACCCTTATGGATGAGCCGTTCGGTTCCCTGGACAGCCAGACGAGAAATGATTTGCAGGCATTCCTTCTCGATCTCTGGGAAACCCAGAAAGTGACCATTGTCTTTGTCACCCACAACGTGGATGAGGCTGTTTTCATGAGCGACCACATTCTGGTGTTATCCGGGCGGCCTGCTCAGATTGTGGGCCGTTTCCAGGTAGACTGCGAACGGCCCAGGGACCGGACCAGCCCGGCCTGCAACGCCATCCGGAAAAGGGTGCTGGAGACCCTGGAGGCCGGGAAAAAAGGGGGCGGTGAATGGGGGCAACCCCCATGACCGGTTATCGGTTATTCGTTATCAGTTATCCGTTACCAGATATCAGGTATCAGGTATCAAGTATTGTTAATCCCGCGGGTGTCTGATAATTTCTCCGGGGTATTTATGATAAAAATGGTAAGAATGGTGTGAAAGGAGTGTTAAAAATGAAAATAGTCGGCGTATCCTGCAGCGCGCGCAAGGAGAAAACCACCCGGTATGCCCTGGATTGCTGTCTCAGGGCGATTACCGAGGCCTATCCTCAGGTATCTACCGTGACCATCGATCTGGCGGAAAAGGAGGTCAACGTCTGCAAGGCCCTCAACATCTGCACCAAAAATCTCGTGTGTGGTCAGAAGGATGACTTCGAGGAATTCATCCCTGTCCTTTCGGACCCGGATGTGGGCGGCCTGATCGTGGCCACACCCGTCTATATGGGCGCCATGAGCGGCCAGTGCAAGGCCTTTATGGACCGGTGCGTCATGTTCAGACGCAACGGATTCCTGTTCCGGGACAAGGTCGGGGGCGTCATTGCGGTCGGCGGATTCCGAAACGGGGGCCAGGAAGCGGTCATTCAGAGCGTGCAGGCCGTTATGCTGGTCCAGGATATGATTCTCGTGGGCGACGGCAAACCCGGCGCTCATTTCGGAGGGACCGTGTGGAGCGGACATCCGGAAGGCGTCGAGCACGATGAGGTGGGTCTCCAAACGGTCCGAAGCCTTGGCCGTCGAGTGGCGGAGGTCGCGCTCAAGATGGCGGGATAAATTCAGATGATCGGCCATGTTGTAACAGAGATCCAGAGCCGGGGAGTTCGTCTCGGAAAGGGGTTTCTCAGCAGAGAGGGGGGGGCAGGCCCGGCGGACGCGGGCGCCTTTCTGATAAAGGGTATCGCAATAAACGTGCCCACGGGAAGTCCCTATGTATCCGCATCTCCCTACTCCCTCAGGGCCGCAAGCGGGGAGGTCCTGCTATGCAAAAACGGCAGGGATCTCCTCCCCGTGGAGATGATCCCCCGGCCACGGTTTTACGGGCAGACCACCTGCGACGGCACCCCCTGTTCACAGATCGCCCTCCTTCACGGAAAGGACTGCCTGGCCACCTCGGTGCTTCAGACCTGCATCTACTGGAATTCCGAAAACAGGTGCCGGTTCTGCGGAATCGAACTCTCTTTGAAGAACCGGCAGACCATTCCTTTGAAAACACCCGAACACCTGGCAGAGACGGCCCGCAAGGCACACGCCCTGGATGGGGTCCGGCATGTGGTCCTCACCACGGGGACAGGAAACCCGCAAGGAGCGGAGATTTCCATCCTGGGTGCTGCATGCACGGCGATCAAGGAGGCTGTGGATCTCCCGGTGCACGCCCAGTTTCTTCCCCCCGCTGACCCGGAAAGACTCCATGAATTGAAGCATTCCGGAGTGGACACCGTCGGCATTCACATTGAAAGCATGGACATGGCGGCCCTCTCCAGGACCGCCCCTGTCAAGGCGGCCATCGGTTTGAGGCGATATGAAGCGGCCTGGAAGGCCGCCGTGGAGATCTTCGGGCCGAACCAGGTCAGCAGCTTCCTCATTGCAGGCCTGGGGGAAAAACAGGATTCCATCATCTCCGGCAGCGAACGTCTGGCAGATCTGGGCGTATATCCCTTTGTGGTCCCCCTGCGGCCCATCCCCGGTTCGCTCATGGCGGATGCGCTTCCCCCGGATCCGGCCGTTATGATCCCCCTCTACGAAAAAGTGGCCGCGATATTGCAGAAGACGGGGCTTGCCGCCGACCGGTCCCTGGCAGGGTGCGTCCGGTGCGGGGCCTGCTCGGCACTTCCCCTGTATGAACGCCCCGGGGCCGATCTCACGTGTCATCGGGCGAGGACCTCATTTGAATTGAATCAGGCCTTTGACATCCGAAAAGCGGTATTTGTCACAGAGCAGCAAATCTTTGAGACTTCGGACAGGGACCCGCATGACGAAAACGGCATCCACCTGGTGGCGAAACACGGTCCGGAAGTGGTGGGCACGGTGAGGGTGTTTTCAAACGGTAACGGCAATACCCACTGGATCGGGGGACGACTGGCGGTCAAAAAGGGGTACCGGTCCTCAGGCGCAGGAGAACTCCTGGTCCGGAGGGCCGTCGCAACGGTCAAGAAACAGGGATGCACCAAATTCACCGCCCACATCCAGGAAGACAATGTCCCCTTTTTTTTGCGTCTCGGCTGGAAAGGGATTGGAATGCCTGAGCCCTATTTCGGGAGAGTCCATCAGGTAATGGAGGCAAACCTTGAGGATTGTTGATTGATGATAGTCGATTGTTGATTGATGATGGTGCAACCTCAGCGGGAAAACCGGAGTCTAACACATTGAACCGAAATCTGACCCAGTTGGTCGATAACACGCGCAATTACCTCGGGCTCTTGCGAAAAAAACCGATCGAGGAGGTGTATGCAAAGCTGATTCTGGGGGGACACCAAGGACCCCAGTTGCCCAACTACGGAGACGATGCAGCGGTGATTCCCTGGAAGGACGGATACCTGTTGCTGGCCGCCGACGGCATGATGACCCGGTTGCTCGTCAATGAACCGTATGCGGCCGGCAAGGCTGCGGTCATGGTGACGGTCAATGACATCTATGCCATGGGGGGGAGACCCCTTGCCATGGTCAATGTCCTGGCCAGCGGCGATGATGCGCATCGGTCAAAGGTCATTGACGGGATTCGAAGGGGGTGTGAAAAGCTGCAGGTGCCGATGGTCGGCGGGCACCTCCATCCCGACGCCCCATCAGACGCCCCCGCGCTCTCTGTGGCTATTTTAGGCCACGCCAATAAGCTGCTCCGGAGCCATCTTGCGGTCCCGGGCGACGAGCTCGTCTTTGCCGCGGACCTGAACGGTCAGAAGGGGTGCCATTCCGTGGTAAGCTGGGATGCCAATTCAGGCAAGACCCCTGAGGAACTGATCCACCGGCTGGAAGCCCTTCCCCGCATCGCGGAGAACGGGTGGGCCCTGGCGTGCAAGGATGTGAGCAACGCCGGCCTCCTGGGGACCCTTTCCATCATGATGGAAAATTCGGGACGGGGCGCGGAGATCGACCTGGAGGCCATCCCCTCCCCCCCGGGTCTGGATCTTGAGGATTGGATGCTCTCTTTCCAAAGCTTTGGATTCATCCTCTCTGTCCATCCTGAACACTCGGATTCGGTGATTGACCTGTTCCAAAAAAGGCATATCCATGCTGCGATTGTCGGCAGGGTCACGGATGATACAAAGGTCACTGTCAGAAGCGGATCCGAATCTCAAACCGTTTTCGATTTCACGACCGACAGAATCACCGGCATCACCTGCCCCCCCTGACCAGCAAACCAGAGGGGTGGGGTAACATCATCCGTTCTTCGAAGATCTGAGGACCTCCGGCATAGCCGCAGACCTGGCCGATTTCCAGCCCGCCAATACGGTCCGGGTAGTGAGGGTGCCTTCCCGGCCCCATAGGCCATGGCCCCTTCCATGCCGATCCGCTCGATCTGCCGCCATGCCCAGCCGAAGAAACCTTAAAACCTTACAGCGTCCCCATCTGCCACACTCGGATTTGGTGATTGACCTGTTTCGGGAGAGGCATATCCAGGCCGCGGTGGTGGGCAGGGTAACTGATGGCACAAAGGTCACCGTCAGAAGCGGATCCTTATCTCAAATGGTTTTCGATTTCACAACAGACACCATTACCGGCATCACCTGCCCCCTTGATCAGCAAACCACAGGGGTGGAGTAACATCATCCGTTCTTTCGAAAATCTGGAGCAGCTCCACCCATAGCCGCAGACCTGGCCGATTTCCAGCCCGCCAATACGATCCGGATAGTGAGGGAATACGCCTTCCCGGCCCCATAGGCCATGGTCCCTTTCACGCCGATCCGCTAGATCTGGGGCCATGCCCAGCCGAAGAAACCTTAAAACCTTACAGCGTCCCCATCTGCCACACATCTGCCACACTGGTACGAGGACTTTCACCTCGCCAGTTCTGTGCCATGCCCGGCACACACGTGAGCATAACCAGCACTATCAAGCGTCCGGTTGATGCTGTTATTGTGCGGTCCGAGTGCCTTTCTTCCTTGCTGCTCTTTCAACCATTCGCAGCATCTTCCGATCGTGATCTTGGTCTACGAATTGGCTGGCGTTGTTTTCGTAGTCAGCCCAAGTCTGTCCGGAGATATCAGATGGTGGCTTTGGACAGCCGTTCGCCTTTATTGGCAATACCCTGACACCCCAGGTCAGAGCCACGCCCATTTCCAGCATCACGTTTGGATTTACATCTGAGGTCTCAAAGACTGCTATGTCTGCGCATATGATATCGCGGCATATCTCATTGAAAAGATGTTCTCCATAACCTGCGGCGAGTGGGCTAAAGTCAAGTTCAACAGGAAAAGATGTCGGTAGTTCATTGTAGTTCTTAACTGCCTTTTCGAAGTGGTTCCGAAGATTCATGATGAGATTTTCGGAAGTATAGTAGGAAGATGCAAACTGGTAGCCTACCACGACAAATAACTTAGACCGTTCAGACTTCCTTTCTGCGACTAACTCCCAATCGCTATCTTGAAACCCATAAGGGGAGCCAACAGGAGTTGCTGCTGGATTTATTGCAGAAATTAGATGCGTATTTTTGCTCTGCTCCAACGCTTTCTCATATTCAGCCTTACCCCGAGGAGTTATCTCAACATCGCCGAATTCAAAGGGGGCTGTACCCAGATACTGCTGCCACTCGACGTACCCGTTGTCGCGTAGTATAGATACGGCATCGTTTATTTGGTCTGGCTCAAGTTTAGTCAGTTCCTGTATCCGCTGTCCGTCGATCTCATCTTTCTGCCCGAGTTGCTTCGACTCCTCATAGAGGGTGGCCAATATAATTCCAGCATTTTCTTTTATGGTTGCGGCCATGCCTATTCCTTTCAGAATCTTTCATGCACAACATCATTTTCACTGGCGCCGGCTGTTTGGCGGCCAGTGGAAAAAATTTGTTATGCCAACTCGTCTTGCCTTTTTATAAATTCTGACGCAACGACAATTACAGTTTTACAGATAATGCAGATCCCATGGGCTGCAGCAGGCAAATTCCCAACTCTAAAAGAAGGATCTAATGCAGCCACAAGTTCCTCATTAACCTCCCAATCTTCATGGGATGCTCCATATTGTTGAGCCCAGAGAGCAATTAAATTTGTTTTCGATAATTCAACCCATCTTCCAGATTCGGTTCTTACCGAACATGCAAGGCGGTTAAGGTATTCACGTAGAGACAATACTATAGGTCCACCAAGAGGTTTTGGTTGATCGATTCTAATAGGGATCTTACACTCCAAATCATCCATGAGTTTCATTAATAGAGGCTTATTTGTTCGGGTTTCGCAGACAAGAATTCTTAGTTTTCCAGCAATCTCACCCAAAAAACGAACATCATTGTATAAACAAGCTCGCTCATGATATTCTTTTAGTAAATCGACATGATTTTTCAGCGATTTTATTAAGTTTGAAATACTTCTATTTGTTTTTATTGGTTTAGTCATTTTATTTTGCAATGCATAACGGGCTCTTCAGCGGGCGCATCGCTTTTTGCGCTCCGCTGGAAGAGATGGTTGGACGATCTCAATCATTTTGGTCCTCAACTGGGATAGCCATAATTTCTGGATTATCCTTCCTCAGTACACGTATTATGCTCACTGGCCAATCTGTAACCCCGTTTAAATAGCCTCCGGTCATTTCGTGCACCTCCCGAGCTCCAAAAACTAGGAAACCTAGATCATTTAATTCTTTAATTCCTTGAGAAAGCCTGAAAGTAGTCTCTGTACGTCTCGCTGGCCCTAGCTCACGTCCGATATCACCCCAACCTTGCACTACTTCAAGAAACTCTCCGACCTGTTCAACTTCTTGCTCAGTTAGCAGTTCGTCGTGGTCATAAGATGCAGCACATGAGCCTTCGACAATATTTAAAACTTCTTTTCCATTATCAAGCCTTGTGAGAAAGGCTGCTGTCTTCTCTTTTGTTTTTCTAAAACGTAAAGGTTTTGGCTCTTCATCGGAGGCAAGCTTTGCCTCCACCCATTGTTCGTGGGTTTGTTTTAATTGGAGAATAATATCTGGAGTGTATGTTTCTTTTTGATCATCGATCATTTTATGATGAACTCGGCATAGTAGGACAAGATTTCCATAATTATTTAGCTTGTTTGCAGGATAGGTCGAATCAAACCTCGGCCCGTTTCGTTGGGCGGATAAGATGTGACATTCCTCACCCACGACGGATTCGATGTCCATACCGGTAGATTCTAGTACAAGATCGCGTTTACAAATCGCACATTTGTTACCAGATTTTCCCCACAGCATTTTACGTGTCTTGTCAGATATTGACATTGCAATCACTTATAACTTGCGCCCAACGGCCGGGCTGACAGGTGCGCGGCGGTTTTTCGCGCATCCTTGTCCAGCCCGTTGTTATGTTTTTAAAATCCAGCATAAATACATTTTTTAATTGTAGACGGATGCCAAGAATGCACCAAACCCTCTCTCTTTTCTGAAGGCTCTGCGTATATCACAGTTACTGCAATCGGTTCGACGATATAGAACCATGTAGCATAGACGCACTGGTCATCAATATTAACCGTTTCAATATCTGTCATCCCTGTCCCCATTTCTAAAGACGACCCTAAAGCCAAAAATACCTTAGGATGGGGTTTTTGCTGTAATATCGCCTCTGAAAATGGATTGATATCAATTGGGACTTTTAGTTCCACAATAGCACATCCGAATAGCTTGACAAAAAATAGGCTCCTCATACGAATTTGTGGGTAGAAAGATTATTTAAAAACTTGAAAGCATGAATCAAATCCAATAGTTCCTGTTGGTGAAGATCCGATAGGAAAGGAGGATAAGATTCATGCTCGTTGAAAGTATAGTGCGAAAAA